>NZ_BAAHWV010000017.1:0-73355 GCF_054601255.1 Viscerimonas tarda
TCGCAATGATGGCGAAGCCTTCCTCTGTACTTAATCTGCGTTTACTTGGCTTGTGCATTTCTTTTTTTTTGGCAAAGGTAAGGTGAGCGGGCAAACTGGGCAAGATGCGGAGGAGCGAAGGCTTACGGTAGGGCCATCGTTAGTTCTACCGTTATGTAATTTGGCGCAAATAGAATTTAAAACCTTTTGCGAATCAAGAATCGTATCTGTATCACAACTTTATGGAGGCAAAATATCAGCAGCGCTCGACAGGCAACACCTACGCGATTTATTTGATATAAAATTGATTTTCAACAGGATAACCGATTTTGAACAGATAAAAAAAGGTTTTTTCTATTCTCTTTTAGGCGGCGGCCGTCCCATATTTCTATGTAACGATTTATAAAGGAATGTAGAAGCCCAAGAAAAAACAGGTATATGATATTTGCATTGATTTGAAATGTGACAACCCGAATTGGGACGAATTACCCGGCTACATCGAAAATCTAAAAGAGTATAAGCCGGAAAAGAAATCTGTCAAATAGCTAATCAGGGGCGGGCTTTTCCACCCCACAAAAACAACTAAAGATGGAAACAATAAAAGCCTCTCAACCAATAATGGCAAGAGGCTTTTAATATCTCTAATACTCTGAGTATCCTATTTAAAATAGTCCTTTACGGCTTCGTTCGGAACCATTTCTTCTTTAAATGTATAAGCCCCTGTTTTTGGCGACTTTTCCACTTTAATCACTTTTGTGTAACTACGACCATCTTTCGAAGATTGGTCACGGTAACCTGCGACTGTTTTCTTTGCCATAGTAGTTTATCTCCTTTACTTGATTTCTTTGTGAACGGTCATTCTCTTGAGGATTGGGTTGTATTTTTTCAACTCAAGCCTTTCAGTCGTATTCTTTCTGTTTTTGGTGGTTATGTACCTTGATGTTCCCGGCAGACCACTTTCTTTATGTTCGGTGCATTCGAGTATCACTTGTACCCTGTTGCCTTTACTTTTTTTAGCCATTTCTTTACAGTTCCTCCTTTAAATTAATTTATGCATTCAAAGAACCGTCGTTTGCAGCCTTCTTAATTGCTGCATCCAACCCGATTTTATTAATCAAACGAAGACCTGCAGCCGATATATTCAGGCTAACCCAACAATCTTCTTCTACCCAGTAGAACTTCTTTTTGAATAGGTTGACGTTAAATTTCCGCTTTGTTCTCTTGTTAGAGTGGGAAACATTGTTGCCAACCATAGCTTTTTTTCCTGTTATTTGACAAATCCTGGACATTGCTATTGTTTTTTTATTATTTGCTTTCTTAATTAACTTGTACTTTGTATGGAATTGTAATGGTTAATCGAGGGTGCAAAGATAGTACTTTTTTTTTTCTGACAAATTTATTTTATAATTAATTTTAGGGCAAATGGACTTGGACGTTCTTAAAATGATTTAGAATTTTCACCGATATAGTAGCCTAATTCACTCTTATGGTTCATATCCACAAAAAGATACTGATTTTCCCATTCTGCTTCGATGTAATAAAGGTTTGTATAAGTGAAATCCGGATCTGTTTTTTTTCCACTGTTGAGCTACATTGTCCGGTACTTCGGTGTCTTTACTCAATTCATACCTTGTTTCCTTCCAAAAACCGTGTTCTGTTGCGATTATTCCACCAAAAAAAACATATTTGATACTTCCCTCATGGAAGATAAAGTACTCAGCTAAAGTGGCTTTCCGGCAGCTCAATAAAGCAGGAGGGGTCGTTGATAATCCATGTGAACTTTGCAAGAAACAACCCGTCATCATTAAGAAAAACATAATGCTCTACATTATTGCTAGTTTTTGCGGGAAACTGAGATAACGGCTTTGGGATATCTGTTCAAAAAAGCATCCTTAACTATTGCAGGAAGAGTATCTTCAGCGATTGGATTTTCTTTATCGCAAGCGACAGTACACACAAAAAGAAAACAAACTAAAGCACAATTTAAAAATCCTATTCGTCTCATAGCTTTATAATTTATATTCAATCAATTATTTCTCTATCTTTGTTATTCAAAATAATTACAATCTTCCGAACACAACTGGGCAACGCCATATATAGCTATGAATCGGCGTATTAGCCCTGAAAGGGCGTGAGCCTTTTGAGGACGATTATTGCTTGCGCCCTTTCAGGTCTTAATCGCTATCCTGCTGTTACATAGGTAGTTGCCCTATGCTAATGCTTAAAGGCTTTCAGCCTTAGCCTATTCGGACTTCTTTCATGCGTTTGCTTTAAGGTTCATCCCTAGAAATTTTTGAACCTAAAACTTGTGCCGATTCAAATATATATTCCTATATTTGTAGGAATAAAAAACACAGTAGCAAATCCCTGTAAAGGCTTGAACTGTGGGATGGCGTAGTCTATTAAATCATGAAATAATATACACTTGCTTAATACATTAAGAACATGAAAGAAAGAGGTGTCAACCGGAGAGATTTTCTTCGACTTTCGGCCACAGTTGGAGCGGGAGCATTGTTTATTCCCGAAGTTACAGCATCTACATTAAACAAATCGGCGGTAGTTGCAGACGAACCGGGCAAAATTCCTGTGCGCACACTGGGCAAAACAGGCATAAAAGTTCCCATCCTGAGCATGGGGGTTATGCGTGCCGATAATCCGAATGTAGTGCGTGCCGCTTACAATTCGGGCTTGTTCCATTTCGATACGGCTCATGGCTATCAGAACGGGAAAAATGAAGAAATGCTGGGGAACTTCTTTGAAGACAAACCCCGCGATTCGTTCCTCATTTCAACGAAAGTTGAGTTGAAATACCCGCTGGAAGAAAATGCGGAAAAAGAACTGGCCGACAAACTGGACTTGAGTTTACAGCGGCTCAAAATGAAATATGTGGATATTTTTTATGCACATGCCTTGCGCGGTGTTCCCGAAGTAAGCGACGAGCGAATGATTGCCATGCTGAAAAAAGTAAAAGCAGAAGGCAAAGCCCGCTTTATCGGGTTCTCGACCCATGCGCTTAAACCCGACCAGATTCATGCGGCCATCGATGCCGGAATCTACGATGTGATACTGGTGAGCTACAACTTCAAGCTGAAGAACATGAAGGAAACCGACGAAGCCATAGAGCGCGCCGTAAAAGCAGGGATAGGCATTATTGCCATGAAATCAATGACCGGCGCCAAGGAAGATGCCGAAGGTAAAAAGAAAATAAACGCACAAGCCTGCCTCAAATGGGTATGGAAAAACGAAAACATCGCCACAGCCATTCCCGGATTCTCGAACTACGACGAATTTGACGAATGCCTGGCCGCAGCCCAAAATTCGACCCTGACTTCGGGCGAAGAAGAGTATCTGGCGGGCTTGCTTGATAAAGAAATGCTGTTCTGCCAACGCTGCGACACCTGTCAAACGCAGTGCACAAAACATCTGCCGATTCCCGAAATCATGAGGGCCTACATGTACTCGTATGGCTATCAACATGCACAACTGGCCAAAGATACCCTCTTGGGATTGAATCTAGCCCAACAAGATGACTGCTCGGGATGTAGCTCATGTAAAGTAAAATGCCCGTCGGGCTTTGATGTAGCCAGAAAAATTGCGGCTATCATGCCGGTGATGCAAGTACCGAACGAATTTTTAACCTGACAATTCTTTCGTTTCTATCATCCTGTACTCCAGCGAATTGAATATGAAGAAAGAAGGGATAATCGACAGAAGAAGTTTTCTCCGGCTCTCCACTACAATGGGCGCCGGAGTATTCTTAATGTCCAATCTCAGCGCATTTACTTTAGATGAAATTACGGCGACAGAAGCGCGGAAAATACCGATGCGCCCATTGGGAAAAACTGGCGTAATGCTCCCCATCCTGAGTCTGGGTATCGACAGGCCTGATAACCGCAATGTGCTGAAAGCCGCTTTCAAGGCCGGATTGTTCCATTTCGATACCGCACATAGCTATCAGAATGGGAAAAACGAAGAACTGTTGGGGAATTTCTTTGAAAGGAAAGCGCGCGACAAGTACTTTATTTCGACCAAGATAATGTTCGATTACCCACTAAGGGATAACTTTGAAGAAGAACTGAACCGGAAACTGGACATAAGCCTCAGACGGTTAAAGATGGACTATGTCGATCTGCTCTACCTGCATTCCATTCATCGGGCGGATAAACTTAAAGACGAGCGGGTTATAGCTGCCGTGAAGAAAATAAAGGCGGATGGAAAAGCCCGTTTCATTGGGTTTTCGTCTCAGAACCAACTGCCCGAATTAGTTGAAACAGCCATTGCAGCAGGTATTTACGATGTGGCATTGATAAGCTACAACTTCAGAATAAAGAACCTGAACGAAACCAACAACGCAATAAAACAGGCAGCCGAAGCCGGAATGGGCATCATTGCCATGAAAACAATGGACGGAGGCACAGAACAAAAGAAGATAAACGCACAAGCCTGCCTCAAATGGATTTGGCAAAACAAATACATCACAACAGCAGTCCCCGAATTATCGGGCTACGCTCAATTGGAAGAATGCATCGCCGCCACCCAAGGGAGCTTGACTGCGGACGAAGCAGAATACCTGACTGAATTTTTAACATAACCATTTATATTTATGAAAACTTTTAAATGCCTGTTGGCAGCATTCGTACTCGGAATAGAAGGATTGGCGGCACAAACGCCGGCAGAACTGAAATTGGGATTGCCGGAAATAACCGGATGGACGATTAGCGAAAACATCGAAACATTCAACCCCGAAAATCTTTTCGACCGGATAAACGGAGCGGCTCCCCTGTTTATCGAAAATAAATTCAGGGAAATGACCGCCATGGAATATACCAAGGGAGACGACTACATAACCATACAAGCCTACCGGCACGAAAGCCCCGAAGACGCTTTTGGGATGTACACTTCCGAACGGTCGTCCGAACTTAAATTCTACCCTATTGGCGGTGAAGCACAGGGCGATGACGAAAACTTCTACTTTTTTGCCGGAAGCGTTTATGTGAAAATGTCGGGCAGTTCATCCACTAACGTTGGTGAACTATTGGTGCAGATAGCCGGCGAACTGGCCAAAAAAATAGATCCGAATGCCGGTTATCCGCCGGTTGTGAAAGCATTTCCGGCCAATGGAAAAGTTGCACACACCGAAACCTACATTACATCCAACTACATCGGCCACGAATTTCTGAGCGAAGTTTATACCTGCACTTACAACGACAGCAACAACAAACCCTTCCAGCTATTTGTTATTGACGCCAAAACCAGCGATGGAGCCAAGGAAGTCCTGAACAAATATTTCGGTTTCACCAAGCAAGCCCTGGATTTTCGGGAGGGAGAATTGACGATTAAAGACCGGTACAACGGCGATATTCCCGCGCTTTGGAAAGGACAGTACCTCATCGGTATTTTCTCGGAAAGCGGAAGCAAAGCGGCCAATGCCTACGAGTTACTCAACGAGGTATATACCAACTTATCTAACCTGAAAAACAACTAGTTATGAGAACTATACTGATAGCCCTTTCCGTATTTCTGTTTTCAACGGCTCAGGCACAGATAAAAGTAGCTTGTGTGGGCGCAAGCATCACCGAAGGCGTTGGCGCCGGAAACCACAAAACAAATTCTTACCCCGGGCAGTTGGGCAGTTTACTCGGATCCGGCTATCAGGTTGACAATTATGGTGTAAGCGGTACCACCCTCTTGCGCAAAGGAAATCTGCCGTATTGGAAAACCGGAGCCTATCAGGCAGCCTTGAAAAGCAATCCCGACATTGTTTTTATCGACTTGGGCGGAAACGATGCCAAGGGAATCAACCGTCCTTTTTACAACGAAATGCAGCAGGATTGCCGCGATTTGGTGAAATCGTTTACCGACTTGCCGTCTCATCCGCGTGTTATTGTGCTGCTGCCGTTCACCTCTTTTGAGCCTGACACCAACCAGATATTCGATCCGGTTATTGTGCAGCGGATTATTCCCCGCCTCCGGCAAGTTGCCTTTGAGGACAACATGGAAATAATAGATATGCATCCGCTATTTCTCGGAAGACGGGATTTGTATGCCGATAATGTTCACCCGAACAAAGAAGCATCGGCCATAGTCGCCAAGCGATTGTACGACCAGATTGTGCTGAAGACAGATGCCGGATTCGATATTTTCAAGAAATTAGACCTGCCTTACACCACCGGTTCCTATTGCGGATATGCCTGTGCCAGCTTCAAATATAAGGGGCGGGATTGCAAAATAGCCAAACCGAAAGTCGCAGCAGAAGGTCATCCGTGGATATGGCGCACACGCTTTTGGGGACACGAGCCACAAGCCGAAGTGGCCTTGTTGGAACGCGGTTTCCACGTAGTATATTGCGATGCAGCCGAACTGATGGGCAACAAGGAGAACATAGCTCTGTGGAAAGGTTTTTACAAGCTGCTGCAAAAAGCGGGCTTGTCGAAAAAGTCGGCGATGGAGGGCATGAGCCGTGGTGGCGTGTATTCGTTCAACTGGGCGATAGCAAATCCCGACAAAGTGAATTGCGTGTATGTGGACAATCCCCTGCTCGACTACAAATTCTTCTTGGGACGCATGGAAGGCCAGATGACAAAAGACTTTATGGCAGACTATAACCTGAAAACAAAAGAAGATGTAGCAAACTTCAGGCAAAGCCCGATGGACAAAATAAAAGAGATAGTGAAAGGAAAATACCCCATCCTGATACTGTGTGGCGATGCCGACGAAGTAGTTTCGCCCGAAACCCAAACATTTTTGTTCGAGAAAAAGATAAAAGAAGCCAAGGGAGAGATTACCGTAATAGTCAAACCCGGATTCAAGCACCATCCGCACAGCCTGCCCAATCCAACACCCATAGTTGATTTTATATTGGAGGCGACTTACAGGTGAATGGATGCAGGGGTGAGATAGATTGGGGCGTTTTGCGAAACGCCCCTACAAGAATTGTCATTGCGGGCTTGACCCGCAATCTCGGAACCTACCGGAAATGTGGGGGGGTAAATAGTCGAACACAGAAAGAACGCGGATTACGCAAATTCGCGCAAATAATTTTATAAATTGCAATGTGAATAACAGGAATAATGTATGGTCGTGGCGTGCCGCGATCATATTTATTTCTGTCATTGCGGGGTCGGAGCCCGCAATGACAGTCAGTTTATAGTCGCTTCGCTCCAATTACTCACATTGGCATATTAGCACATTATCTTCGCGCCTTTCCGTCTTTGCGTTTAAAACATTCGCAGGGCAAACGCATGAAAAATTTAGTACTACTGTTACGGATGAGATTCCTCCCTTTGGTCGGAATGACTCGCCTGTTAGTGGTTTAAGGGATGAGGAAGTGGCGGCTTCGCCGCCACTTCCTCATCCCCTCTCCCAAAAAGGAGACCGTCATTCCGACCAAAGGGAGGAATCTCCTGCTCATATCAGAAACTTTACCGAAAGGTATAAGCAGCCAAATTTTCATGCGTTTGCCCTGAAAACATTCGCCGATGATTACCCATTAACCATTATTTTTTCGTAAATTTGCTTAGTCAAAAACGATGATAGACCAGTTTACGATAAACCGCATCATGGATGCCGCACAGATTGTTGATGTGGTGTCGGAGTTTGTTACCCTCAAGAAAAGGGGGGTGAACATGGTGGGGTTGTGCCCGTTTCACTCCGACAGGACGCCTTCGTTTTACGTTTCTCCCTCAAAAAATATATGCAAGTGCTTTTCGTGCGGCGAGGGTGGTTCGGCTGTTCATTTCATTATGAAGCACGAGCAGTTGAGCTATACCGAGGCGCTGAAATATCTGGCAAAAAAATACAACATTGAGGTCGAGGAACGGGAGCTGACAGACGAACAAAAAGAAGCCTACAACGAGCGTGAAAGCCTTTTCATCCTGAACGATTATGCCCGAACCTATTTCCAAAACACCTTGCATAACCACCTCGAAGGGAAAACGATTGGACTAAGCTATTTTAAAGAAAGAGGTTTCCGTGAAGATATTATCCGCAAGTTTGAACTGGGTTACAGCCTCGAACAAAAGGATGCATTCACACAGGAAGCGCTGAGGAATGGCTACAACAAGGACTATCTGGTGAAAACCGGCCTCACCATTGAGGGGGACAACAATTACGTGGTTGACCGTTTTCGTGGGCGGGTGATGTTTCCGGTTCACACGCTATCGGGCAAAGTGATTGCTTTTGGCGGGCGTATTCTGAAGAAAGTGGAAAACACGGGGAAATACATCAACTCGCCCGAAAGTGTTATTTATCATAAAAGCGATGTGCTTTACGGGTTGTTTCTGGCCAAACAAGCCATTACAAAGGCCGACTGCTGTTTTTTGGTGGAAGGCTATACCGATGTTATTTCGATGCATCAGGCCGGTATTGAGAATGTGGTCGCTTCGTCGGGTACTGCCCTTACGCACGGACAAATTAAGCTGATACACCGGTTTACCCCCAACGTAACAGTGATTTACGACGGTGATGCCGCCGGTATAAAAGCCGCCCTGCGCGGAATCGACTTGCTACTGGAAGAAGGGATGAATATTAAAGTCCTGCTGCTTCCCGATGGCGAAGACCCCGATTCGTTTGCCCGAAAACAAAATGCCCAAAGTTTCAACAATTACATAAAAGAACACGAAACCGATTTCATTCGCTTCAAAACACAGTTGCTGTTGGACGATGCCGGAAACGACCCGATTAAACGGGCGGCGCTTATTTCGGACATCGTAAACAGCATTTCCATTATTCCCGATGGAATTATTCGCACGGTTTACCTCAAAGATTGCAGTGTGTTGATGGGTGTAGATGAGCGGGTTTTGATAGGAGAAGTCAACAAAAAACGACTGACTGCCCTCGAAAAGAAGCCACTGAGACAAAACACAGCATCGAACGAAGAACCAGAACCATCGGAAACGCCTCCACCTCAGAATATAATCAAATTAGAGGAATCGGAACTCGATAAATTTGAGTATTCCATCCTGTATTACTTGGTGCGTTACGGCGACAAAAGGCTGTTTACGAACAACGACCCCGAGCAGGAAACAAATCCAACTACAGTGATGCAATACATTGATTTTGACCTGAAACGCGATGGGCTTTGGTTCCAGCATCAACTCTATAAACAAATGCTGGATGAATGCCTGCAACACCTGAACGATGCGGATTTTGTTTCCAGCCGTTATTTTTTGGCGCACCCCAATCAGGAAATCAGCCGAATTACCGCCGAAATACTCGAAGACAGGTACGAATTGAGTAAAATACACCTCAAAAAATTTGGCGAAAACCTGAAAAAGGAAGATACGCCACTAGCCGAAGAGAAAAATCTGGCCGTGCTTGTTCCGCGTGTGCTCACCGAGTTGAAGGATGCCTATATCTCCCTGCAAATAAAGGCATTGATGACGTTGATGAAAGAAAAGGAAAAAGAAAAAAATACAGATGCAGTAATCGAATTGTTGCAAAAGAAAAACAAATTACTCGAAATAAAAAAGACCCTGGCCAAAGCATTGGGCGAACGGATTATCGTGCGCTGGTAGAACTAGAAAAATGTTAAAACCTTATGAACTATTTTAATTATAAAAGAAGAATATCCTCCGAAACGCAAATCGGAGACACCCCGGTCGGCGGGCAGAATCCCATTCGGATTCAGTCGATGACCAATACCAATACCAACGATACGCAGGCCAGCGCCGAGCAGGTAATCCGCATAATAGAAGCCGGAGCCGATTACGTTCGTCTGACCGCTCAAGGAGTGAGAGAAGCCGAAAACCTGAAAAACATAAAGGAAATTGTCCGCCAACAAGGCTACACCACCCCGCTTATTGCCGACATCCATTTCAACCCGAAAGCGGCAGAGGCAGCAGCCAGAACGGTGGAAAAAGTGCGCATTAATCCGGGTAATTTTGTTGACAGAGTAAAAACCTTCGCCACATTTGAATACACCGCCGAAGAATACGCCACCGAAATAGAAAAAATAAAAACCCGCTTGCAACCCCTGCTGGATATATGCAAAGAGCATAAAACGGCCTTGCGCATCGGGGTGAATCACGGATCGCTTTCCGACCGGATTATGAGCCGTTATGGAGACACTCCGGCAGGTATTGTAGAATCGTGCATGGAGTTTCTCCGCATTTGTGTGCAGGCTGATTTTCACGATATTGTTATATCCATAAAAGCGTCCAACACGGTAGTTATGACCAAATCGGTGAGGTTGTTGGTCGCCGGAATGGAAAAAGAAGGCTGGGCGTTTCCGCTGCATCTGGGCGTTACCGAAGCCGGAGACGGAGAAGACGGGCGCATAAAATCGGCTGTCGGCATCGGCGCTTTACTGGCCGACGGCATCGGCGATACCATCCGCGTATCGCTAAGCGAAGACCCCGAACGTGAGGCGCCTGTCGCCCAAAAATTGGCCGGATACATTACCCAAAGACAGAATCATGCGGAAATAAAGGCCGTCCAGAACAAAGACTTTTCGCCTTTTGCTACCGACAAGCGCAAAACATACAGCCTGAGAAATATCGGCGGCGACAATGCCCCGGTTGTTATTTCGGACAGAACAACAGGCAATCTGGATTTTAACACACAGTTCCTGCCCGACTATGTGTATGTTGGCGAGAAACTTCCGGCCAATGCGCCGAAGTTCATCCCTGCCATTATTGATGCCGGTTACTGGACAGGTGAAGAAAACACCTACCCGTTATTTAACACATCGAACTATCAAAAAATAGAAAGTACCGATACCAACCTTAAATTTCTTCGGCTTAGCTATCCCGAACTGGACGAAAAGATACTCTCCTTTCTTAAGCAAAACGAGACGGTTGTTGTTATTTTAAGCTCGGAACACATCAATCCGGTAGGTGAATTGCGCGCCTTTATTCATGCCTTAATGAATGAAAACTGCGAGACGCCGGTCGTGTTACAGCTTCAATATGCCGAAAACGAAATCGAAGATCTACAAATCAAGGCAAGCGCCGATTTCGGAACAATACTTCTCGATGGGTTCGGCAATGGACTGACAATCAGCAATTCGGGCAAGATATTGCCGGAAAAGACAGACGCCTGCCTTTTCGGCATTTTGCAGGCCGCCCGTATGCGCACCAGCAAAACCGAATACATCTCCTGCCCCAGCTGTGGACGCACCCTGTTCGATTTGCAAACCACCATCGCCCAGATAAAAGAAGCCACCTCACACCTCAAGCGCCTCAAAATAGGCATAATGGGATGCATCGTCAACGGTCCGGGCGAAATGGCCGATGCCGATTATGGCTACGTGGGAGCCGAAAAAGGGAAAGTAACGCTCTACAAGAAAAAACAAGCCATCGAAAAAAGCATCCCCTCCGAACAAGCAGTGGAACGGTTAATTCAACTGATTAAGGATAATGGGGATTGGGTGGATGAATAGTTTGAAAGTGGGGTGAAATATATTTAATGAACAAAAGCCCTTATAAACTCTCAGGGCAAACGCATGAAAAAATTTACTGCTTATGCCTTTCGGTAAAGTTGCTGATATGAGCAGGAGATTCCTCCCTCTGGTCGGAATCTCATTCGTAACAATGGTTCTAAAATTTTTCATGCATTTGCCCCATATTAACCCCCAATAAACTAGGTTTTCTCAAATATTATGCCTATATTTGAAGAAGAGAGATATTGACAAGCAAGCTGTACTTATCGAAGCCGGTTATAGGATTGGCTTAACCATTAAATTGTAGAAATCATGAGACTATTAGAAGGAAAAGTGGCCATTGTAAGCGGAGGAGGTTCCGGTTTTGGTCAGGCAATGTCGTTGTTGTATGTGAAGGAAGGCGCTAAGGTCGTTGTTTCGGATATTGATGTGGAGAAAGGCGAAGAAACAGTGGATAAAATTCTAAAATCGGGCGGAAAGGCTATTTTTGTGAAAGCAGATGTGGGAAAACCCGAAGACAATGAAAACGTAGTGAAAAAAGCCATTCAGGAGTTTGGCAAGTTAAATCTGGCATTCAACAATGCCGGTATTGGGGGATCGAACGCTCCCATTGGCGATTATCCGGTTGATGCCTGGGACAAGATTATTCAAATCAACCTGTCCAGCGTATTTTATGGAATGCATTATCAAATACCATCCATGCTGAGAACCGGCGGTGGCGTTATTGTCAACATGTCCTCCATTCTGGGACAAGTGGGCTTTGCCGGTTCGTGTGGCTATGTGGCGGCCAAACATGGCGTGGTCGGGTTAACCAAAAATGTGGCTTTGGAATACGGCAAATTGGGTATTCGGGCAAACGTTGTCGGTCCCGGATTTGTGGAAACCCAACTGACAAAAAAGCTGACGGAAGACAAGGAGGCCTACGATTTCCTGGTCTCGAAACACCCCATGGGACGATTGGGGCGGATTGACGAGATTGTGGATTTGGTATTGTGGTTGAGCAGCGATAGAGCCTCGTTTTGCAATGGCAGCTACTTTGCGGTGGATGGCGGTTATTTGGCTAAATAAGAGCGGTTAGTAAACGAAAAAGGGGCTGTCTCAAAAATCTGTCATCCCGTGCTTGACACGGGATCTCGTAGTCCGTTAGGACTTGCATATCAATAGAAAAACATTCCAAGACTAACCAGAACGCCGTAGGTGTTCAGTCAGGTTAAGGCTGAAAGAGCAAATTGGCCTTTTTATGCTAATTTATTTATTATTTTTATCTTATCGAGTGATCTTTAGGGAAACTTTTGCCGTTCCATGCCTTTTTTCCTGTCCAATCCAAGGGGGCGGTTGTCCAGAACGGATGGCTTGCCGGAAGTCCCAATGGAAGAAGGACTTCGGATGTAAGATACATGCTTCCGTTGTTGGTGTACCAATCCGCCAAACCGGTCTGATGACCGGCAAAACCCAGTTGCAGGAAGCCTTTTTCGTTGAAATTCCCCTCCTGCGAAAACATGCGCTTCATGACCGAAGTCAGTGCGTTGCGAACCTGTCCTTCGGGCAGTTCTTTCGGCAAATAGCCTTTCCAAGCCAACAACGACAGGGGTTGAAAAACGCCCATGCGGTAAGTCATGGAACGTCCGAATGTGGGAAATGAGGCTTCGGGCGAAATAAACCGTTCGAGTATCATGCCGTAGCGTTGCATCCGCTTCTTGGCATCATCCAGGTTTTTGGCTACCGATTCCAAGGCTTTGTCGCGCAGTTGTATTTTTCTGTCCACCAATACCTGCAAAACCTGCACATACATGGGTTGAATGACATAACTGTTGTAATAATCGAAAGCAAAATGCTCGCCGTCCGAATACCAGCCATCGCCCACGTACCAGTCTTCTATTTTACGGATAGCCGAATGTATGCGGTACATGTCGTATTGAGCGTCTGCCTGCATCAGGAAGGTTTCTATCATGGCCGAAAACAGTAACCAATTGGTATTGGGCGGATCAATCCGGCGCAACTGTTGAAATTCGGCAATATACCGTTTTTTTGTCTGTTCGTCAAGCGGTTGCCACAATTGTTCGGGAGCGCGAAGAAAACTGCTGGCAATGTAGGCGGCATCCACCAAAGGCTGACCTTCGTTGCGCCAAAGCAAATAATCGGGACTTTGAGGATCGACAGCATGAACATAACTTTTCAAGGCCCATTCGCGCAGTTGTTTGCGTTGCTTTCCTTCCTCCGTATCGTCATCGGGCAGGCTAAGCCAAGGGGCAATACCCGACATCAACCGTCCGAAGCACTCCATGTAGGTAACATCTTTGCTCCGACCATCCCAGGTGGGGCTGACTTCTACCTGCATATTCTTTTTTAACTCGCCTTTACTCATATTGCTCAACACCGGCGCCGCCATCCGATACGCCAAATCAGTCCAATAGGCGCGGTCGTCCCCTCCCCCAACCTCTCCCCTCAAGGAGAGGGAAGTTTTAAAGTCCCCCTTCGGGGGATTCAGGGGGCTGTTGAGCATTTCGCAAGCAGCCAGGAGAAAGGCGCCTACGCCAAAGTCGGCAGTTGTTTCGTTGTTCACATTGGCGTGTTGGTCGGCGCGTTCGCCAATGGGTTGCACGTAGCCTATTTTTCCGCTCGGCTGCAAAGCTATGGCAGTCAAATAGTTCCAGCTTTTATCTATCACGGGCGCATAAATATCCCTTTCCAACAGGCCATTATTGATTCCCCACAGATAGGCGTAGGTAAAAAACGCTGTTCCGCTCGTTTCAAATCCGGGGGCTTGAGCGGCATCCAGGATACTTCTTGTCCAATGGCCTTCGGCTTGTTGCGATGCCTTGAGCGCCTTTGCCATCCGTTGATAAATCTGTATGTATTCGTCTCGATGCGCATCGGTTGCAGGCAAGTCTTGCAGCACTTTAGCCAATCCGGCGAACACCCAACCGTTTCCCCTCGACCAGAAGTCTTTGAGCCCCTGATTGGTTTTGTGTTTTGGGTAAATATATTTAGCATCCCGATAAAACAATCCGGCATCGGCATCATACATCAGGTTTTTGGCATACGAAAAGTACTCGTAGAGTTTTTGCAAATAAATTTCTTTGCCTGTTACTTTATACAATTTGGTCATTACCGGCATCACCATATACAACCCGTCGGCCCACCACCAATAATCGTTGTTGGGCGTACTCATTTCATACTCCATCACCTCCATGGCGCGGGCTATTTTCTTTTCGTCCGGTTGAAGTTGATACAAGTCGATGTAGGTTTGAAAACAGATTTGCCAATCGCCAAAGAGCACATATTCAGGCTTTTCTCCATAACTATACTTCCATTCGCTTTTATCGTTTGATGTAGCCCCTTTCCACTGGTTTTGTTCCGCCCATTTTTCGGAATAGTTGAGGTACGCCTCTTTGCCTGTGGCAAAATAAGCAGCCATATTACCGGTATGATAGGCCGCACGGCGCCAAAAAGGATCGCCCGGATTAGGGTTGCCGGCCTGCCAAGCGTCATTGACTTTGACGATGATGTTACGTATTGCATCTTTAGTCTGCACAGTAGTTTCTTGCGCTCGAAGAAGAAGCGGCAAACACAAAAAAATAAAAACAAATGCTCTCTTCATGATATTTTTTAATTAATTGGCGTACAAATATATAAAAATAATTTTACAAAAAACAGAAAACCTATCACCCCTTCCAGGGCAAACCTTGAAAAAGGGTTCACCGATAACACCCCGTATTTAGTCCCGCATGGGACGACACTTTATTAACCGTAAGCTAAAGCCCAATGTCATTAAGTTAAGAAAATGAGGTAATGAGCGCAATAAACACAGAATGCTAATGTGAATAATGTGTTGATATGCTGATGTGTTGATGTGAATAATTAAGAGATTGCGTGTCGGCGCTCGCAATGACAGCGTTTTTTATCGCTTCGCGCCAATTAGCACATCAACACATCAGCACATTATTATCATTGGCATATTGGCACATTATTCACATTATTCTCATATCTTTGATGTCGTTTTTAAGAAAGAAGCAAGTTATGAAAGAAAAATTTTGTGCGCTGTTTGATATGGACGGGGTTTTGATTGATACCGAAACGCAATACGATGTACTTTGGAAGCATTTGGGCGAGAAGTACAATTCAGGAGTCGAAAACCTCGAAAAGGTAGTAAAAGGAACAACTTTGCCCAATATATTGGCCAGGTATTTCTCTCACCTCAACAAAAACGAAAAACAATCGTTGATTGATGAGTCGATAGCATACGAAAAAACTATGAAGTTTCCCGAAATAGCCGGAGCGACAAAGTTTATTAAAGAATTGAAAGACAACGGAATACCAATCGGAATGGTAACCAGTTCGGACGACGTCAAGCTGGCGGCAGTTTATAAGGAAGTCGATTTCAGAAAGGTATTCGACACCATCGTTTCGGCAAACCGCATAACTGTGGGCAAGCCCGACCCCATGTGTTATCTGTTGGCCGCGAAAGATTTAGGCTACAAACCCGAAGATTGCTTTGTCTTTGAGGACTCATTCGCCGGACTGGAATCGGGAAACAGAGCCGGTATGACAGTAATCGGTCTCTCCACCACCAACTCCAAAGAATCGCTCGAAGGCAAATGCGATAAAATCATTCCTGATTTTGTGAATTTTGGCTTGGATGATTTGATTTCTTTTAGCAGAGGGTAATGCGGGGGTTGTTTTTTCAGGGAGTTATAGGCAAGAAAGTTAAGGCTGAAAGCCTTTAAGCATCAGCCTATTTGGACTTTTTTCAAGGTTTGCGTTTATGAAAAAGGATACGAAAGATTATAATAAACAGATAAAAAAGGCTATTAATATATTAAAATCGTTGGATTTATGATACAGTTAAACCCTGAAAAATTAGCAAAATTGCGTACGGTAGATGATCTACTTGATGAACGTCATGGCAAATCCGGCACACCGTCGCGAATAGAATTTGAAAACAAAGCCCTTGCTTGGTATTACGGCGAAGTATTGCGGGATAAGCGCAAGGAATTGAAGATTACACAAAAACAACTTGCCGAAAGAATCGGAAAGAAAAGAGAATACGTTGCCTTGTTGGAAAAAGGCGAAACCGATATGCAGTTATCTACTTTCCTAACTATTTCTCAAGCATTAGGATTAAAGTTTGCGCTTATGTAAATCTTTATTTCACGGAGTAATAGATAAGAAACGCACAAAGGCGCGAACAGTTAATCAAAACATTCGCGCCTTTGCGTTTAAAATAGCATGGAATCTACTGCTTTACCACAACTTGGGGTCAATTACATATTCCCGCTCTCCAATAAGTATGGGCTCTGCCATAGTACCGCTAAAAACACTGTAATAAAACACGACCCGTGATTCATTGATCCACGATCTTCCGCTCAATATTTCTTTCAAATCGGAGCGTCTGATTTTAGCCGCATTTTCATCAAGCACATCCAATGCTTTGTTGTCATTGTCGCGGGTAGTTTGAGAGGTAAACGATAAATCGCCGGTAAAAACACCTTGTCTATAAGCATAATCGTAAATAAGTTGTGCCCCTTGACGATTTCCTTCTACATAATCTATACGATAATGGTAAATATCGGTAGAATCCAACTCATGGCAACTGCCGAACAATGTTAACATGGCAATCATAGATGCCGCAAAGAGTAAATTTTTCAGTTTCATGTTTTTAATCACTAAATTGTTTATATTTTGTAAAGTAAATCCACAACATTGTTGCAAATATAATGAATTTATAGTTTGGACTGCTACTAAACTAAAAGGTTTAACAAAGTAGCTGTTAATTTTTCAGTTCTCGTTTTTTACCAATACCAGTCGCTTATCCACAACGGAGGGAATTTCGTGCTCGTAATGGGTAACGTATATCAGCGACTTGCTGTTTGTGCAATATTTTTCGATAATGGCTTTCACACGTTTTTTATTGGACGAATCCAGGCCATGCAGCGGTTCGTCGAGGATAAGCAAATCGGGGCGTTTCACAAATACGCGGGCAAGAAGCGCCAGGCGTTGCTCACCCGATGACACCTGCAAAAACGAGGTGTTGCGGAGGCGCTCGACCCCGAAAAGCGCCATCCATTTCAAGGCTTCCTGTTCCTGCTCATCCGTGCATTTACGGTACAAACCTATTGTATCGAAGAAGCCCGATCCGGCAATGTCGAGGCAGGATACATTTTTCTGGTAATAGAGGTGCATTTCGGGCGATATGTAGCCGATGTGTTTTTTGATGTCCCAAATGCTTTCGCCGCTCCCTCTTTTCCGGTCGAACAGGCTTATATCATTGGCATAGGCCTGCGGATTGTCGCCTGTAACAAGGCTCAGCAGTGTCGATTTTCCGGCGCCGTTTTCGCCAAGCAGCGCCCACTTCTCGCCTCTTTTCAGCTGCCAGTTTATGCCATTCAGGATAGTTCTTTGTCCATATTTTATGTGTATATTCCTAAATTCGAGCGAATTATCGAATGGGAGAACCGGTCTGTCGTCTTCGTTCAACAGTTCCCAATCCAGGTTTTCGGCATCAACGAAGAGGTCTTTTTGCAGGTTTTCGTTGTGCAGGAAATCTTCGCGGGACGTGGCGGCGTAAACCGTTTTATTTTTAATCGGCAATATATGCGTAATCATGCCGGGAATATCGCTGACATTCGACAACACCAATACAATTTGCAAGCCTTCCAAATTGGCCAGTTTTACGAATAAGTCATTCAGTATTCCGCGCGACTTTTTATCGAGGCCAATAAACGGATTGTCCAGAATCAACAGTTGAGGCTTTTTGAGCAGGGAACGGACAATGAGAAATTTTCGCAATTCGCCGCTCGACAGCAAATTGATGGGTTTATCGACCAAATCTTCGATGGCAAAGTTTTGTATCAGAAACTCCACCCAGCCATGTTCGGAGGCTCCGGCAGTGAGTAAATCTTTCACAAGCGGCGCCTCGTGAATGTCGCCGGTATTCCATCGCTGCTGGTAATAGCTATTTTTTATGTCCGATAAACTGTAAATATCGCTGAATGCTACGCTTTTCACAAGGCCGGAGATGCTCCGGTCGTTCCCTGACGGGTCTTTGCAGATTACTTGTCCCGACTTCAAGGCGTACCTGGCCGTAAGCATATCTATCAATATTGTTTTGCCCGAACCATTGGGGCCGATAACCGCCCAATGCTCGTTTTTGTTGATACGCCAGTTGACCGGATGATTGAATGCAAGCTCGTTTAAACGCGGTATCGCATTTTCTATTTGTATAATAGTGTCGTTCATGTATCAAAATTAGCAATAAAATACATCAAATAACTTGAAACAATCATTTATTTAGCTAAATTCGCACAATTGTGTGAAATTAATTGATAGAAGACTATGCGGTATATTGGAATAACATTAGTAGTAATACTCTCATCGTTAATATCTTCGCCCTCTTTTGCGCAAAAAACAGTCGCAAAAGGACAAACCGGGCTGACGAAAGAAGTAGCCATCGACACCATAAAAGCGCTAAACCTGCGAAGCGCGCCGGTTGCCCCATTCAGCGATACGCTATTTTATGTTTATGGCGATTTGGGCGCCGTTGGGGTAAAACAGCGGGCGCATACCATCGAAAAAAATATCATAGAGCTGGAGAAAGACCCTTTTTTCGATGCCGACTCGCTGCATGTAGGTATTGTCGAAAGCGATTATAACATACTCTACATTGATAAAACGATAATGTCCGTCAACGACCGGCAATCGAAGGAGACAGGTAAATCCAAAGCGGAAATTGCAAAAGAATACACCCAAATCATTGTCGATAGCATCCGAAAGGAAAAAGAGCAGCATAGCTGGC
The DNA here is from genome assembly GCF_054601255.1 of Viscerimonas tarda. Classification (NCBI taxonomy): domain Bacteria; kingdom Pseudomonadati; phylum Bacteroidota; class Bacteroidia; order Bacteroidales; family Dysgonomonadaceae; genus Viscerimonas; species Viscerimonas tarda. Next base: position 19,155 of record NZ_BAAHWV010000017.1, read on the forward strand.
AAATTGTGCTTAAACAAATCGGCTTATCTATTCTTATTCTGGCAGTAACCGGTCTGTGCCTCAGATACTTGATTATACTGTTCTCGAAACTGAGAAAATTGGTCAAGAAACAGAAAGGCCGAACGATAAAAAAACTATATACAGTTATTGACGCCGACAAGCAAATTTCGTTATTGCTTTGGGTTCTGAAAGTCTTTCGATTGATTGGCATCCTTATCATTATTTGCTTTTGCCTGTTCACTTTCTTCCGGCTGTTCCCCGAAACCGTTTGGCTTTCGGACAGGTTGATTGACTATATACTGACCCCCCTTAAAAAAGTATTCGTTGCTATAAAGACGTTTATACCCGACCTCTTCTACATAATAATTATTATATTGATATTCAGGTACTTGATAAAAGCCATTCGGACGGTAGCCGACAAAATACACGACGGCGCCATAACCATCAACGGCTTCTTCCCCGATTGGGCGATTCCTACCTACAATATCGTAAGAACCATCTTGTACATATTCATGTTCATCCTGATATTTCCGCACTTGCCAGGGTCGGATTCCCCTGTTTTTCAGGGAGTTTCGGTTTTTATGGGTATTTTGTTTTCGTTGGGTTCTACATCGGTCATCAGCAATATGGTATCGGGGCTGGTTATCACCTACATGCGCCCTTTCAAAGTGGGAGACCGCATAAAAATGGGGGAATTTTTGGGAAATGTGGTAGAAAAAACGCCACTGGTTACACGCATAAAAACACCTAAAAATGAACTGATTACTATTCCGAATGCCAATATAATGACGGCGCAGACCATCAATTACACTACCTCGGCACAAGATTACGGACTTATTTTGTACGAAACCATAACGATGGGCTATGAAACCCCTTGGCGAAAAGTACACGAAGCCCTGATAGAAGCGGCGACCAACACCCGGCACGTATTGCAAGAGCCAAAACCCTACGTTCTGCAAACAGCCCTCGATGACTTTTATGTTGAGTACCAGATAAATGTATATACAAAAGAAGCCAACGAAATGCCCGCCATCTATTCCGACCTGAATAAAAACATACAGGACGTATTCAACCGCGAAGGACTGGAATTGCTATCGCCGCATTATCGGACGAGTGTGAAAGTTAATGGTTAGAGATTAGAGTGTAGGGGCAGACCTATGTGTCTGCCCAGATTATGAGGGCGAACACACAGGTTCGCTCCTACGGAACTTGGAACTTTGAACCCTATCACTTGCATCTTGCGAGTTTTCCCTTAACTTTGTATGAAATTCTTATGTGAAAATGGCATCAATTCTACAAATAGATGGGCTTGCGAAAAGTTTCGGCGAGCTTGTCTTATTCGAAAATATATCTTTTGGCATTGCCGATGGGCAGCGAATTGGACTTATCGCGAAAAACGGGACGGGAAAAACCACACTGCTGAATATTATTACAGGAAAAGAATCGTACGATAAGGGCGCGATTGTGTTTCGCCGCGATGTGAAGGTGGCCTACCTCGAACAAGACCCCAAATATCCCGAAAATTTGTCGGTACTCGAGGCCTGTTTTCATGCTGGGAACGAAATCACCGACATCATTGCCGAATACGAATGCGTAATGGCTTCGGGCGACCAGTCAAAGCTGGATGCTGTTTTGCAGCAAATGGATGCTTTGAAGGCCTGGGACTACGAACAGCGTGCCAAGCAAATACTTTCGCAGCTGAAGATCACCGATTTCGAGCAGAAAATAGCGCAATTATCGGGTGGTCAGCTAAAGCGGGTGGCGCTGGCAAACGTGCTCATTACCGAACCCGATTTAATTATCCTCGACGAGCCAACCAATCACCTCGACCTCGAGATGACCGAATGGCTCGAAGGCTACCTTCAGCGTACGCGGCTGAGCATTTTGATGGTAACCCACGACCGCTATTTCCTCGACAGGGTTTGTTCCGAAATTATAGAAATTGACCAAAAACAGTTGTTCCAGTACAAGGGAAACTATTCCTACTTCCTCGAAAAGCGGGACGAACGCATCAATACGCAAGGCGCCGAGATAGACCGCGCCAACAACCTGTTGCGAAAGGAACTGGACTGGATGCGCCGACAACCGCAGGCACGCGCCACCAAAGCCAAATCGCGCATAGACGCCTATTACGAGCTGGAGAAAAAAGCGCAACAAGTGCGGGATACCGGCAATGTGAAGCTGGAAATGAAGGGTTCGTACATTGGTAACAAGATTTTTGAGGCCAAACACATTTATAAATCCTTCGGAGACATTAAAATACTGGAGGATTTCAACTACATCTTTGCCCGCTACGAAAAAATGGGGATTGTAGGCAACAATGGCGCCGGCAAATCAACTTTCATCAAAATGCTGATGGGCGAGGTAAAACCCGATAAAGGCGAATTTGATATTGGCGAAACGGTCAATTTTGGCTATTACAGTCAGGATGGCTTGCAATTCGACGAGCAGATGAAGGTGTTGGATGTGGTGCAAAACATCGCCGAAGTAATCGACTTGGGCAACAACAACCGGTTGACAGCCTCGCAGTTTCTGCAACATTTCCTGTTCACGCCCGAAAAGCAACACAGTTTTGTCTACAAGCTGTCGGGAGGCGAAAGGCGACGGCTATACTTGTGTACGGCGCTTATCCGAAACCCAAATTTTCTGGTGCTGGATGAACCGACTAACGACCTTGATATTGTTACACTCAATATCCTCGAAGAATATTTGCGGAGTTTCAAGGGTTGCGTGATTGTTGTGTCGCACGACCGTTATTTTATGGACAAAGTGGTCGATCACCTGCTTGCTTTCGGCGGAAAAGCGCAAATAAAGGATTTTCCGGGCAATTATTCGCAGTATCGCGAATGGAAAGAAGTTCAGGAACTGCTGGAAAAAGAAAAAGTACAGGCAGCGGCGCCCAAAGAGGAGAAAGCAAAAAACGAGCGACCTCAAAATGACGAAAAGAAAAAACTGAGTTTCAAGGAGAAGCGCGAATTAGAAGAACTGGACACGCTTATTCCGCAACTCGAAGCCGAAAAAATAAAGCTGGAAACCGAACTATCGAGCGGAACATTATCCACCGGTGAGTTGTTAAATAAATCGAATCGTATCAGCCAATTGATTGCCGAAATTGATGAAAAAACTATGCGGTGGATGGAATTAGCCCCCTAAATCCCCCGTAGGGGGACGCAGCCCCTCCAACCTCCCCGCAGGGGAGGCTTTTAAACTCCCCCTACGGGGGATTTAGGGGGCTGGGATTTGAACTTATAAACGTAGAAAATTATATGAAAAGAATTTTAATTGTATTATTCAGCCTGTTTGTGTTGGCAAATACGGCTGCTTTTGCCCAGCATGTCGAGTTTGAGGAATACACCTTGAGCAACGGCTTGCACGTTATCCTGCATCAGGATAAATCGGCTCCCGTGGTGGTTACTTCGGTGATGTATCATGTGGGGTCGAAAGACGAAAATCCCGAACGGACGGGCTTTGCTCACTTCTTCGAGCATCTTTTGTTTGAAGGAACGGAAAACATCGCGCGCGGCGAATGGGATAAAATTGTAGGTTTGAACGGCGGTGCAAACAATGCAAACACAAGCTCCGACCGAACTTATTATTACGAAATATTTCCGTCCAACAACCTGCAACTGGCCTTGTGGATGGAATCGGAACGCATGTTTCATCCGGTAATTAACCAGATAGGCGTTGATATTCAGCGCGAAGTGGTGAAGGAAGAAAGGCGTAAGCGATACGACAACAGTCCATACGGGCAACTATTGAACGCCATCAACTCGAATTTGTTTAAAAATCACCCCTATCGCTGGCTGACAATTGGTTCGATGGAACATTTGAATGTGGCTTCGCTGGATGAATTTAAGGCTTTTTTCAAAAAATTTTATGTACCTAACAATGCCGTGCTGATTGTTGCCGGCGATTTTGAACCCGCTCAAGCCAAAGAGTGGATCGACTATTATTTCAAGGAAATTCAGCCCGGGGCGGCAATCGAAAAACCGGAATATAAAGAAAAGCCCATCCTCACGCAACTGAATGCAACATACGAGGACCCCAATATTCAGATTCCGGCGGCGCTTGTGGCCTACCGCACACCATCGATGAAAGACCGCGATGCCTACGTGCTGGATATGATTTCGGACATATTGACGGGAGGAAAAAGCGCACGATTGTACTCGAAGCTGGTGGACAAAGAAAAAGTGGCCTTGGAAGTTGAAGCCCTCAATTTTTCGCAGGAAGACTATGGCGCATACATCGTTTTCGGTCTGCCCATGAGCGGCAAAACCAGCGAAGACATAGTGAAAGGCATCGACGAGGAAATACTGAAACTCCAAACCGAACTTATATCGCAAAAAGAATACGAGAAACTCCAGAATAAGATAGAGAACAATTTTGTGCGCCAAAATTCAACGCTGGAGGGCGTTGCCAGCAGCCTGGCGACTTATTACATGCTCTACAAGGATGTGAATTTAATCAACAAAGAGATTGATATATACCGCTCGATTACACGCGAAGAAATACGCGATATAGCCAACAAATACCTGAACCCAAATCAACGACTGGTACTGGATTATGTACCGGAAAAATAATAACAGCAGCCCCTCCCAACCTCCCTGCAGGGGAGGCTTTTAAACTCCCCCTACGGGGGATTTAGGGGGCTTAATAAACAAAATTATGAAACAACTACTATATTCCATCGTTGTCGGATTGACAATCTCTTTTTCATTGCAGGCGCAAATCGACAGGTCGGTACAACCGAAAGCAGGGCCTGCACCCAAAATTAATCTACAAAAGCCCGAAACATTTAAGCTAGCCAACGGGTTGACTGTGTTGGTGGTAGAAAATCACAAACTGCCTCAGGTAACATTTTCGTTGTCGCTGGATAATCCGCCATCGCTCGAAGGAGAGATAAAAGGGGTGGACGATTTGGCCAGCAGCGTTATGGGCAATGGCGCCACAAAAATAAGCAAGGATGAGTTTAACGAACAGATTGACTATTACGGCGCTTCGGTCAACTTTAGCGTGCATAGCATCAGTGGTTCAACGCTTTCGCGCTTCTTCCCCGAAATTCTTTCGCTAACCGCCCAGGGAGCCTTAGACCCGCTATTCACACAAGAAGAATTTGATAGCGAAAAGGCCAAATTGCTCGAAGACCTGAGAGCCAACGAAAAAAATGTGCCCGCCATCGCCAGCCGCGTGAACAGGGTGTTGACCTTCGGAAAAAATCATCCTTCGGGCGAATATTTGAGCGAAGAAAGTATCAATAAGGTTACGCTGACGGATATTCGGGATTACTACAAAAAATATTTTGTGCCCGAAAACGCCTATTTGGTCATTGTGGGAGATGTGAAATCCGAGGAGGTGAAAAACCTGGTAACGGCTAATTTCTCATCATGGAAACAAGCGTCCGCTCCTAAAAGTGTTTATACCGAACCGGTAAACCTCAGCAAAACCGAAATTGATTTTGTGGATGCGCCCAATGCCGCTCAAACCGAAATATATGCAGGGAATATCGTTGATTTTAAAATGACCTCTCCCGATTATTTTGCCGCCCTGCTCGCCAATCAGATATTGGGTAGCGGCGCCGAGGGGCGCCTGTTTAAGAACTTGCGCGAAAGACATGGCTGGACATACGGCGCCTACTCGAGCTTGAGGGGCAGCAAATATATTTCCAGCTTCAGAGCCAGCGCATCGGTGAGGAGCGCAGTCGCCGACAGTTCTGTGGTAGAGATACTTAACGAACTGCAACGAATACGCGAAACGCTTCCGGCACAAAGCGACCTGGATTTGGCCAAAGCAAAATACCTGGGCAACTTTGTGATGAACGCCGAAAAACCCCAAACAATCGCCGGATTCGCCCTTCAGGAAAAAACACAAAACCTTCCGGCCAGTTTTTACGAGAACTACATTCAAAGCATCAACGCCGTAACATTGGAACAAGTGCAAGCTGCCGCCCAAAAATACATCTTGCACCAAGGCGTACGAATTGTAGTGGTAGGAAAAGCATCCGAAGTGCTCGATGGTTTGAAGAAATTGGGTTTTACGGTTCGGTATTTTGATAAGGATGGAAATGAGGTAGAATAACTTCCCCTCCTTTGGAGGGGTGGCGCGGAGCGACGGGGTGGTACACTCCTTTGCATGGGCTCCTAGAAGTGGTAAAGACACAAGGATGATAAACTCCAAATTAATTCGTATATTTACGAACAAATTATTTTTGTATGAAATATTCCAATATCCGAGAAGAGGAACTGAAAAATAAAGTTGGACAGGATTTCTTTGAGCGGTATGATTGTACCGACATAAAAGGCTTTATAGACTTTGCCGTAAAACTAAAACGCAGCAAAGGAAGTATTGATTTTGCCGATGAATATCTGCTTTGGGCTGAAGCGAAGCAAAGGCCTACCGACATTTTGGTTATGTTAACCCAGCTTGTGTTGACCATCGGCAAAGCACGGACATTTGACAACCATTTGCCACCACCATTTTTGGGATGTTTCGATTGCGAAAAAATTGCTTTTGTACCCTATAGCGATATTCAGGATATTTTTTACCAAAACGATTTTAACTGGAATGTTACGTCATCAAATCACGAAACGAAAGAATTTAAGCAAGTTTACGAACAAGTAAAAAAGGTTATCGAAAATGATATTCCTTGGGAAACCTATTTGTTTGATTTTGAAACAGACGAAAAAGAACTGCGAAAATTTATCCGTGATAATTTCATTGTCGGCAAGGGCGATGCTACAAAAATAAAAATCGACAAAAATAACTTCATTATCATTTACAACAAATGGCTCGAAGCTGTGCTGCCAACTATTTCGTTCAATTGGGAGGCTGCAAAAAAAAACGGAATTATTAGTGGCGATTTTTATTTGGCCGATTTGCTTTCTTCTCCACTAGAAGGGGGTAAGGAATATACCTCTTTGAAAGAAAAACTTTTTGTTGTACTGCGTGCTACGCGCTACGAAATGAATCGGCATAAGGACGAATACGGGGCGTTTACATCAAGTACGGTCGAATTTACGGACAACCAAAAGGCGTACAAACAATTTTGGAACAAATACGAGCGACCCCCCAAAGAGGAATACTGGGATTATATTATTGAACGCCGCGACCAGATTGTACCGCAAGATGTGCGTGAACGAAAAGGAAGTTTTTTCACACCAGGCATTTGGGTGGAGCTATCGCAAAAATACATTGCCGATGTATTTGGTGAAGATTGGCAGGACGAATACTATGTGTGGGATTGCGCCGCAGGCACCGGTAACTTACTTGCCGGACTAACCAACAAGTACAACATCTGGGCATCTACGCTGGATAAACAGGATGTGGACGTGATGCACGACCGCATAAAAAACGGCGCCAACCTGCTCGAAAGCCACGTCTTCCAATTCGACTTTCTAAACGATGATTTTGATAAACTTCCACAAGGCTTACAGGATATTATCAACGACCTTGAGAAGCGAAAGAACCTGATTATTTATATTAATCCGCCGTATGCGGAAGCAAGTAATAAAAAGACTTTAGAAAAAGGAGTCGAAGGTAATAGAGGAGTCGAACAAAGTGCTGTAAATAAAAGATATGCAAAATTATTAGGACAAGGAAATGCAGAACTTTTTGCACAATTCTTTACAAGAATTTATTGCGAAATTAACGGCGTTGTCCTGACAGAATTTTCAAAGTTGAAAATTCTGTCAGGACAACATTTTATTAATTTCAGGGATTTTTTTCAAGCGAAGCTTGAAAAAATTTTCGTATGTCCTGCAAATACCTTTGACAACGTAAAAGGTCAATTCCCAATCGGTTTTATGATATGGGATACAAGTAAAAAAGAAAGATTTGAGCATGTAGTAGCCGATGTTTACAATAAAATCGGTGAGTTTATTGAAACAAAGAGTTATTTTGCATACGACAATAGTGATTACATAAATGATTGGATAAAACCATTAAGAGGAAAGCCCAATAAAAATATAATTGGTAAATTTCCATTTAAAGGAAATGACTTTCAAAATCAGAACATGATCCAGATTGTTCATCCAAGTATGGATTATAATACAGAGGCGGGACAATTTTTAATAAATAAAAACAATCTATTGGAGTCCTGTATATATTTTGCCGTCCGCAAAGTTATTGAAGCCAATTGGCTCAACGACCGCGACCAGTTCCTATATCCAAATGAAAGATGGAAAACCGATAAAGAATTTCAGAATAATTGTTTGGCCTATACACTATTCAACAACAACATTCAATCGAAATACGGAGTCAATCATTGGATACCTTTCACCGAAGCGGAAGTAAACGCCCGCGACAAGTTCGAGAGTAACTTCATGACCGACTTCATTGCTGGAAAAATAAAAGCGGATAAGCCAAGGGATTTATTTTCGCAAGATTCTACAGAGCTGGAGGGAAGAACCTCCAAAGGAGGGGTGGTCTCTCCGTTGCTTTGCAACTCCTCTTTAAAGCTGGGGAATGGGCTACAATTCTCTCCTGCTGCCATCGCCGTATTCGATGCAGGACGGGAATTATGGAAATATTACCACGTACAATTTGGAAGGATGGATGCCGCAAGTGAACAGGTTAATTACAATGTAAACGCCTCATTCTACGACATTCGTGAATATTTTCAGGGGCGTAACGATGCAGGCAAGATGAACAATTCGAGCAATGACTCCAACTATACGGAATTAATCGGTAATTTACGTGATAAATTAAAGCTTTTGGCAAAAGCCATAGAACCGAAAGTATATGAGTATGAATTTTTAAAAAAATAAACTTTACGCTCCTCAGATAACTGTACTTACCAAAAAAATACACCACTCCTACCCCTCCAAAGGAGGGGAATTAATTCCCCTCCTTTGGAGGAGCGCCACAAAGTGGCGAGGTGGTGTACTGGCCGGGGGTGAGGATAAACTCAAAACTTATGCAACTACTTAACCACTTCAATGTATCGAAACACGACCTGCTGGTTGTTATTGGCGAGGCCATGAGCAAAGGGGGCGATTATGCCGATTTGTTTTTCGAGCATACATTCAATAACAGCATATCGTTGCGCGATGGCGAGGTAAACCGGGCGTCTTCCAACGTGGATTATGGCGTGGGAATCCGTGTGGTGGTCGGCAATCAGACGGGATATGCCTACGTGGAAAGTACGGGGCTTGAGGATATGCTTCAGGCGGCCCGCACGGCAGCCAGTATAGCAACGATGCCGAGGCAGCTAAATCCGGTGCAGATTGAAGAAAAAGAATTTAGAAATCATTACAAAATAACGAAAAGCTGGCAGGACGTATCGGTTGCCGACAAGAAAGCTTTCATGGAAAAACTCAACGAGCGGATATTCAGCTTAGACTCGCGGGTGATAAAAGCCAATGTAAGCCTTGTCGATAGCGCTTCCTATATCCTGTTTTTCAACTCCGAGGGTACATTGTGCAGCGATTACCGGCCTATGTGCGTCATGTACGGAGGGTGTACGATGGAGCAGGAAGGCTGCATAGAAAACGGATTCGCTTCCCGCGCCTACCGCAAAGGCTTCGAGTTTTTGAGTGATGAACTGATAGAAACACTGGCAAGGGAATCGGTGGCACAAACCTCGTTGATGTTTGAGGCGGTGAAACCCAAAGGCGGCGAAATGCCTGTGGTGATGGGCGCCGGCAGTTCGGGCATATTGCTGCATGAGGCTATCGGTCATGCTTTTGAAGCGGATTTTAACCGCAAAAATATTTCGATATTCTCCGATAAACTGGGGAAACAGATTTGCCACCCTTCGATAAATGTTGTCGATGACGGGACGATTGACAATGCCCGCGGCAGTATAAATTTCGACGATGAAGGCATAGAGGGACAAAAAACCTATATTGTTAAGGATGGAATTTTGGAAAGTTACCTGCACGATCGCATCAGCGCGGGCTATTACGGCGTGAACCCTACGGGCAATGGCAGGCGGCAGTCGTTCAGGCACGCCCCCCTGCCCCGTATGCGCGTAACCTACATGGAGCAGGGAAGTGTGCTGCAAGAAGAGATGATAGCTAACATAAAAAATGGTATCTTTGTCGATAATTTCACCAACGGACAAGTGCAGATAGGCGCCGGCGATTTCAGCTTTTTCGTTAAAACGGGCTACTTAATCGAGAACGGCAAACTCACACAGCCCGTCAAGGACATAAATATCATCGGCAACGGACCGCAAGCCTTAGCCGATATAACTATGGTAGGCAATAACCTGAAAATTGACGAAAGCGCCTGGACTTGCGGAAAAGACGGACAAAGTATGCCAGTCGGACAAGGCCTGCCATCGGTTTTAGTCAAAAGTTTGACAGTAGGAGGAAACTAGCAGCCCCCCGCTCCCCGTAGGGGGGATTTTGGATCCCCCCTACGGGGGGCGGGGGGCTTAATATATAAAAATTATGGAAGTAAAAAGTCATTTCGATCATTTCAACATTGATGTAGTAAACCTGGAGAAAAGTCTGGAGTTTTACAGTAAATCCTTGTCGCTAAGGGAAGTAAGACGGCAAGAGGCAGAAGACGGTTCATTCGTTATCGTATTTTTATCCGATGGCGTTTCCGCTTTCCGCTTAGAGTTAACTTGGTTACGCGACCATCCACAGCCCTACGAATTGGGCGAGAACGAAAGCCATCTTTGTTTCAGGGTGGAAGGCGATTACGAGGAAGTGCGCAAATACCACAAGGAAAACGGATGGGTATGTTTCGAGAACAAACAAATGGGCATCTATTTCATCAACGATCCCGACGATTATTGGATTGAGATTATCCCCATTGACAGAAAGTAATATTGGCCGATAGAAACGTGGCGCGCAAAAGTCAGTGTCATTGCGGGCTCTGACCCGCAATCTCCCAACAAAGGCAAAATCAGAGGGCAGACACACAGGTCTGCCCCCTACGATAAAAATCCTGCAAATCTTAGAAATCTTGTTAAAATCATAGTTCGGACAAATAAGGTCGCGATACGCCACGACCCTGCTTTGACTTTCCACAAGGGCAGGTTTAAAACCTGCCCCTACGAAGTTCTGAACCTTTTATAGTTTAATACTCAACTTCTTACCCATATATTTTATTATCTTCTTAACCGGAAGGGAATTTATATCCCCTCCTTGTTTGCCATCAACCAATACCAGTTGGAAAGTCTGCGTTTTACCGCTATTGTAATTTCCTTTCTGAGAATCAATGGTTAATTCTTTCGTCTTGTCGTTCCAGCTAAAAGGGATGTAGGCGTAGTTGTTTTTTTGGTAGTCGAACGAGTCGCCATCGTCTTTGTATAGTTCAAAGCTACCGTTATCGCCTGTATAAACGAATATCTTCATCGGGCTATCGGGCGTATTGCTCTTTTTAGCGTCCTGATATGTGGGGATGATGGAGCCTGATTTCACATACAACGGAATCTTATCTTTGGGCGCATCCGCTGCAATCCGTTGTCCTCCGGTATAGGATTTGCCTGTCCAAAAGTCGATCCATTTGTATCCTGCCGGCAGATACACTTCCCTGCTGCTAAAGCCTGCTTTCAACACCGGACACACCAGCAGCGACGGGCCATACATAAACTGGTCTTTGCAGTCCAACACGTTTTTGTCTTCGGGAAAATCGAAAGCCAGCAAGCGCATTGGCGTATAGTTTTTGTGCGTAATATCGCCTGTAAGCGTGTAAATATACGGCATCAGGCTATATCGCAGGTTGATGTAAGCGGTACAAATTGCCTGAACATCTTTTCCATACGCCCACAATTCGTTGGGGGCTTTGGTATCGCCCGGGTAACGGCGTCCATGGCACCGGAAGACGGGGCAGAAAGTACCATATTCAAACCAACGGGTGAACAGTTCCCTGTATTCTTCGGAAGCAGGATCTCCACCCGAATAACCGCCAATATCGGTCGTCCAATACGGAATGCCTGTTGCCACAAAGTTTAATCCGGCAACCACTTGTTTTTCCAGCTCGTCAAAAGTCGTTGGAATATCTCCCGACCAGATTGCTGTTCCGGCGCGTTGTTGGGATGCCCAAGCGCAACGGGTAAGGATATAAGGCCGCTTATTGGGATGCAATTCTACCAAATGGTCGTAAAAATTTTCGGCGTGTAGCAGCGGATAGATATTTCTTACGCGCTGTGCAGGCCCTGCATAGGTGTTTACTGGCAAAAACGATGGAACTTGGTCGGGTTCGGGGCCATCCAAAAACCAACCGTCTATGCCCAAATTTACCAGCGGAAGAATTTGTTTCCAATAAACTTCCCTGGCTTCGGGGTTATACACATCATAGATTACGCCATCCAATGCCCGCGCCCCGTTAAGCAACAGGCCTTTAGCGTCCAACTCTTCGTAGTGGGGCGTTCCTTTCTTAAAAGTCGGCCAAATGGTAATAACCACATTGGTCTGGTATTTATTGTGCAATGTTTCCAGCATTCCTTTGGGATTGGGAAAAAGCGTTTCATCAAACCGGTGTGAGCCTGTTCCGTATTTTTGCCAGTAAAAATAATCGACAAAAATCGAACTCATTTGAATTTGTTCCTGCTGCATTTTTTCCGAAACAGTCAGAATTTCGTCCTGAGTGGCGTATTTATTCCGGCTTTGGTGGTAGCCCAATGTCCAATACGGAATCATCGGCGCTTCGCCTGTCAACTGGCGGTAGGAGCCTACAAGCGCATCCAGCGACTCGCCAACAAACACATAGTAGCTGATTTTATTCCCAAAATCCGAAGCAAAACTCATTCCTTTCGGCGTATCTTCGTACACCGTGCGGGAGGGATTATCCCACAACAAGCCCCAGCCTGCCGTAGAATAAATAACCGGAACGGCGGCTTGCGTGTTAAACTGCACCAGTTCACGCTTTTTTCCCCGCAAGTTAAGGGCATTGTCCCTGAATTGACCCAAGCCAAAGAGCGCCTCATTTTCGGTTAGTTGAAAGAGCTGTTTGGGCACAATGGAATCGCCTTTGAACGATTCCCGCTTGTTGGTTATCTCTTTCAGCAGTTGTTTATTTTTTGCATTGTAGAAACTGATTTGCCCGGTGAATTTCTGAAGTACTACCTTAAATTGAGGGGTTGCCAACGTCAGGTTATCCTCATCTTCAACTACCTGAAAATCAACCGACTGAAAATCTTTTATTACGGCATAACTTTTATCTTCTTTTTCGGCAAAAGGGATAAGTTGCACATTCAACGCGCCAAAATCGTATGGACGCAGTTTCAGTATGCCTTCTACTGTTTCGATAACAAGAGCGCCCTGTTTCTTTTCCCACGAATTAACGTAAATATCCCAGGAAGCGACATACGGACTTTGTTTCGTTTCGCCCGATACCAAGAGACAGATACCCTGCAAAAAAACAGCAATTAATAAAATATACCTATTCCTATTTTTCATTATTTTGATTTATTTATAATACAAATTATTTTACGCTATACACTTCTTTCCCTTTGGTAATGCCGTTTTCGTTAAACGAATCAATGGAGAAAAAGTATTCCGAATCGCGATTGAAATAGCCTGCCTCCAAGGTGGTAGCATCCATTACCATGCTGGCATTTTTCAACTGGTCTTTCTTCACGCCCCAGTTAATGATGTAGCCCGTAGCGCCTTCCACTTTGTCCCAACTGAACTCAATGCGGCGGCGGTCTTCTTCGCGGGTAGCCTTAAAGTTTGTAACGGCTTTTGGCGCTTTTCCCTTGCCATTGCCAAACACACGGAAATCGTACAATGAGAATTTACCCTCCTTGATGTTTTGGCTGTTGGTTATGCGCAAAAACTGAGTTTTCAAGGCTTTGTCCAACACAATAAAATCGTGCGGCATATCTTTTACGTTGGCTGTGCGGTCAACGATGCGCGTCCAGTTTTTGCCGTCGCTTGAGCTTTCCACATAATATTGGTAGCTGAAATAGGAAATGCCGTCAATTGCCCTGAGCTTAAAATCCTGATCGGCAAGATTTACCTGAATAGCCCTCACATCCATTTGCTTGCCTAAATCAATCTGCCACCATTCACCGGCATTGCCCGTTTGAGCCGACCACCAGCTTTCTACCTGCTCGTCGTTTCCTTTCTCTATTTCGTGCTTGGGCAGAAAAGAAGAGGCTGTGGATTTTTTGCCATATGAAAGAATATTCCAGCCCATGGATAAATCATTTTTCTCAAAATTCATCTTTTTTTCGGGAATATAGAACGGGTAATCCGTCAGAGCGGTGTGTGAATGAAATACATCGTCTGCCGAAACATAAACGGGAAACAAACCTAAACGGCGTTCAAAACTATGCCGCTCCGATATTTTCATGCTTGCCACATGCCAATAGTTGCCATACTTATCCTGAAAGGTGTGCCCATGCCCTGCCCCACCGATAAAACCGCCCGGCTTGAATGTGAACGGGTTGCTTTCTTCGTAGGTGTAAGGCCCCAGCGGATTGTCGGAGGTGTAGATGCCATCGCCATACACGCGTACTTCTGTTCCGGGTGCGGCGTATTGGAGGTAATAGCGGCCTTTGTACTTAATCATGCAAGGGCCTTCGTTGTAGCCGTCTTTTCCCATACTGTTATCCGGCCCTTTTTCTTCCCAACCGTATTTTTTGAAGTTGTGTGTTATCAACACTTTGGCTTCTCCTATCACTTTAAACCCGTCTTTCGGATCCACCTCCACGCCTATTATGGGGTCTTTGTCCGAGCAACCCCAGTACATATATACCCGTCCGTCGTCGTCTTTGTAAAACGCCGGGTCTTGACTTCCGGCTATCTGGAATTTAAATTTCGTATCTATCAGTTCCCAATTGTCCAAATCGGGATTGGTATTTTTGTATATCTTAACCGGATTCCACGAGCCCATAAAATAGATGGCGTCATCCAACACCAAAATGGTTGGCGCGTAATTTTCGATGGTCGAAATACTGCTTGCCCTCACATAGGTCCATTTCGCTAAATCGGGCGAACTCCAATACCCCCCCGACTTGGAAGCAAACAGGTAATATTTCCCCTTGAAATATTCGCAGACCGGGTCGGCAGCTTCGCGCCTGCTCTGAAACTCGTCTTCGGGGTAAAACCGGTAGTTCAGATTGATTGGATTGGCAACAATGTGCTTTTTCTGTGCATTTAACGGCAATCCCACTGCTATCAGGAGCAATGCGATTAGTAATGTTGATTTTTTCATGGATACTAAAAATTAAACAGTTTCTTATTATTTTACGCTAACTACTTCTTTTCCTTTGGTAATGCCGTTTTCGTTAAACGAATCAATGGAGAAAAAGTATTCCGAATCGCGGTTGAAATAGCCTGCTTCCAAGGTAGTGGCATCCATTACCATGCTGGCATTTTTCAACTGACTCTTTTTCACGCCCCAGTTGACGATGTAGCCCGTAGCGCCTTCCACTTTGTCCCAACTGAACTCAATACGGCGACGATCTTCTTCGCGGGTCGCTTTAAAGTTCGTAACGGCTTTCGGCGCTTTTCCCTTGCCATTGCCAAACACACGGAAATCGTACAACGAGAATTTACCCTCCTTGATGTTTTGGCTGTTGGTTATGCGCAAAAACTGAGTTTTCAAGGCTTTGTCCAGCACAATAAAGTCGTGCGGCATATCTTTTACATTGGCTGTGCGGTCAACTATGCGCGTCCAATTCACGCCATTATCCGAAGATTCGATGTAATATTGGTAGTTGAAGTACGAATTATCGGCCAACAGCGTAAAATCCTGATCGGCAAAATTGGCCTGAATAGCCCTCACATCCATCTGTTTACCCAAATCAACCTGCCACCATTCACCGGCATTGCCCGTTTGAGCCGACCACCATGTTTCTACCTGTTCGTCATTCGCTTTCTCAATTTCAAATTGAGGCAACGAGGAAGATGCTGTGGCTTTTTTGTTGTACGAAAGAATGTTCCAACCCTTGGATAAATCATTCTTTTCCAAGTCGGTTTTTTTATCGGGAATGTAGAAAGGATAGTCCGTCAGAACGGTGTGCGAGTGCAATACATCGTCCTCTTTCGAGATATAGACGGGGAACAAGCCCAAGCGGCGTTCAAACATGTGGCGTTGCGATATTTTCATGGTTGCCACGTGCCAATAGTTGCCATACTTATCCTGGAAGGTATGTCCATGACCCGATCCTCCGATGAAACCGCCCGGCTTGAATGTAAACGGACTGCTTTCTTCGTAGGTGTAAGGTCCCAGCGGATTATCGGAAGTGTAGATGCCATCGCCATAAACCCGCACCTCTGTTCCCGGGCCTGCATACTGAAGGTAATATTTGCCTTTGTATTTTACTATGCACGGGCCTTCGTTATAGCCTGCTTTATTGGTTTCGTTATTGTGTCCTCTTACTTCCCAGCCGTATTCAACCGGATGATGTGTGATTAACACTTTTGCTTCCCCTATCACGTTGAAGCCGTCATTGGGGTCAACTTCGGCTCCGGCGATAGGCTCTTTATCGGAGCAACCCCAGTACATATACACCTTGCCGTCTTCGTCCTGATAAAAAGCAACATCGCCACCACTCAGCGAATACTTAAACTTTGAGTCAATACGTTCCCAATTGTCCAAATCGGGGTTCGTTGTTTTATAAATAGCCGGGCTATTCCCCGACGAGCCCATGTAATATAGCACATCGCCCATGACGAGTACCGTGGGTGCATAATCTTCTATAGTTTCGATAGTGCTGGTCTTGATGTAGGTCCATTCCGCCAAATCGGGCGAACTCCAGTAACCTCCCGACTTGGAGGCAAACAGGTAGTATTTTCCCTTGAAGTACTCGCAGACCGGGTCAGCCGCTTCACGCCTCGGAAGTTTATCATCTGCCGGACGAAAGCGGTAGTTCAAATTAATCGGATTGGCGACAATCCGGCTGTTCTGCGCCTCTAAATAAACAAGGCCTACAACTGTGAAAAGGAATGTTGCAATAAGCGCTTTTTTCATGGTTATTTTGGGTTTGTTAGAATCTATTTTAATATCACGGCGGGTCTAAACGACCTGCTTAAGAAAAATGACAAAAAGGCCTGCGGCCTCGGAAACTACCAAAAGGAGTCTGCTCATATTGCAGAGCAGACAGGCCTTTTGCTAGTAATTAAAATAATAGAGGATTGTTTATTAGCTATGTGTTGCAGTCGTTGATATTGTTAATCAACTACCACATTCTTGTATTTTGTTGTAAACAATAATTTAGAATAGTTAGGATTGCTTATCTCGAAACGGATTTGTTTTTCCTGTCCCGGATCAAGCTCGTAATGACGGTCATCACCTGCTTTCGTTCCATCTACAAACAATGCTACCGTACCTATATCCGTCAGCGTTCCTACATTCTTCACAGCCACTGTTGCCGTTTTTGTTTTGTCAACCAAATTTTCTGCCACTCCAACCAGCTTGATGGTGAAATCGGCGGCAAACGACTGTGCATAATCAATAGTAGTATTAACACCGAATTTAGCTTCGGTGAAACCTACACTGTCTTTTATCCGGTCTTTGGCCACATACGACGGGCTGCTACCGCCAACCATAATCTTGAATTGTCCTTTTTCTACCACGCGATCCATTCTTTCGTTCAACAACGACAATTGGTAAGGCGTCAGCGTAAAGTTCACTGTTTTCGATTCGCCTGCATTCAGGTGGATACGTTCAAAACCTTTCAATTCCATCACCCGGGTTTTCACGCTGCCATACATGTCGGTAACATACAATTGCACCACTTCGTCTCCTTCTTTTGAACCGGTATTTTTCACCCTAGCCTGCACTTTTACATTGCCGTTGCCTTCAACCGATGTTTTCAAATCCGAATATTCAAATGTAGTATAGCTCAAGCCGTAACCGAAATGATACAAAGGATAATATTCCATATCCACATATTCGTACCTTCTACCCGAGGTTTTGAAATTGTAGTACAGCGGAAGTTGTCCTACGTGTTGCGGGAATGTCATCGGCAAACGTCCGGCAGGATTGTAATCGCCAAACAGTACATCGGCAGTTGCATAACCACCTTCCTGACCGGGCAACCAGTTGACCAGAATAGCCTGACAATTTGCAGCGGCAAAGCTCAGGTTATACGGACGACCTGCCTGAAGCACCAACACAACCGGTTTTCCTGTTGCGCAAACAGCTTCCAAGAGTTTTTGCTGATCGCCGGGTAAAACCAATGTTGCCAAGTCGTCATTTTCGCCCGATGTTTTCTTGATACCTTTAATGCCTTCGCTACTGCTACAGTCGCCAAGTACCAAAACAGCTACATCGGCCAGTTGAGCGGCTTTCACAGCTTTATCTATTTGCGATGCTACTTCCGAAGTAGAAAATTCGCAGCCTTTTTCATATACCACCTTTGTTTGAGCGCCAACGGCAGCCTTAATTCCGGTTAATACCGATTTCAATTGTCCGGGTTGGGGTTTGCCGGTGTAGTCTCCGGGCTGGAGGTCATCGGCGCCGGGACCAATCACGGCAATTGATTTGATGGTTTTTGATAATGGCAAGACGTTGTTTTTGTTTTCCAACAAAACAAATGATTCGCGAGCCAGTTTACGCGCCAATGCTCTGTGTTCGTCCGAGTTCCATCCCGGATATACTTTATTCCAGTCAAGCGATTTGGATGGGTTATGTTCAAACAATCCGTTTCGGAACATGGTGCGCAACAAGGTAGCACAGCAATAGTCAATGTCTTTTATGCTAATTTCGCCGCTTACTGCCGCAGCTACCACCGCTTTGTCGTTGTAAGTATCGCCGCAGTTGGTTGCAATTCCGGCCGCCAAAGCCTGTTTTGCTGCTTCCACCTTATCTATGGCTGTATAATGCTTATTCGCTGTCAGGTTTCGTATCGCGCCGCAATCGCTCACGATAAAACCGTCGAATCCCCACTCATCGCGAAGGATGTCTTTCAACAGCACCGTGCTTTTTGCCACGGGAACTCCCAAATAGTCGGAGTACGACATCATCAGCGACTGGTAGTTGTATTTCTTGAAAATATCGCGGAAAGGAACCAAATGAATTTCGCGCCATTCGCGTTCCGACAAGCCAATATCGTGCGAGTCGCGTCCACCCAAAGGAGCGCCATGACCGCCAAAATGCTTCGGAGTAGTCATCAGGCCTTTCGATTGGTAACCTTTTACCCAGGAACCACCGATTTCCGAAACTAGATACGGATCTTCGCCGTAGGTTTCTTCGCAGCGTCCCCAGCGTGCATCCTGTGCTACGTCCAAAACAGGAGACCAGGCCTGTATAGCGCCCGCAGCCAATGTTTCGTCGGCGATAGCAATGGCCGTTTCTTCAACCAGTTTTTTGTTCCATGTGGCGCCCATTGCCAGCGATTGCGGGAAAATGGTTGCGCCGCTACCATACGAAAAGCCATGTATAGCTTCCACTTTCTTAATATCGGGAATACCAAGACGAGGTAGTCCGGGGATGCCCCAACCTTCGCGAAGGAGAAGAATTTTTTCTTCCACCGTCATCAACGAAAGAACGCTTGCAACCCGTTGTTCCAATGGCATTTTGGGGTTCATATAGGGTCTGTCGGCAGGCGTATTGCTATCTGCTTTCACTTCCGCTTCGGTCAGGAAAACAGTTATTTCCTTGATAGAAATGGCTTTAGTGAATACGCCGCCTTTAATATCTATTTTCAAGTGCGCTCCGTATTTGGGCGGAAATGAAATAGTGTATTGCTTGTTGTTTCCTTTTACCGTGTATTTCACCGGCGTGCCCAAGTTCATCGGGTCGTAGGTAACATATATATCCAATGCTTTTTGCAAATCCTGAGCCGAAATTCCATCACTTTGAATGATAATTTCCTTCACGTCGCCCGATGATTGAAGCGTGAACAACAACCACTGGCCGGCAGCCAGGTCTTTCGCCGATAAATTCCAGCTTGTTTGCGGGTTATTATCAAAAAGCGAGCTAACCGTATTTGCATTAACAGATGTAGAAACAGTAGCGATGCCCGTCTGCTGTGCCGTACATACATTAATCAAAGAGAAACACAATAAAACACTTAGAATTAATTTTTTCATCTTCTTTTAATTGGTCTAAATTTAGAGATTATATAACGATTATAATTGGGGGCTGTTTATCACCTTTCGGGAATCTTCGTTACCAAAGGTTTTTGTTTTTTCAGGATTTTGCCTGCTTCGCCTGTCAACCACAAATAGTGGTCGGAAGGTTTGCCATCCAAATCAATAAACCGGGCTGTTTTGCTCACCGGCGTATTGTTGGTGGTTTTGAAGATGGCCGTAGCTTCGTCAATTTCGTCGAACATGGCCACATACAGCATCTCGCCACCGGCAAGGATAGCCGTAGAAAGTTGTTGCCAGTAGAACCGGCCACCCTGACGCGGAATAGAACCGCTTGGTTTTACATCATCGGGAAATTCACGAGCGCTTAAATTGTGCCAGCTAAATCCGGGGCAAACACAAGGCACATACTCCAGCTTATTCTCCCTGCACCACTGAATATCATCAATTACCAAATCGCGGTAGCGATCCATATCGTTGTGCAACAGCGGTGTAAAACGTTGAACCGTCCATGGCAATACTATATCGACTTGCTTTATCAGGGTATGCAGATAGGGGTCGTTTATGCAATCGGCATTCAAACTGCGCCAAGCTGTCGGCACACCCAGCATAATGGCGCAACCGCCGTATTCGGGGTCGTTTTTCAGGAAATCGAACAAGCGTTCCAAGCCAATGTTTCGTATATTATAAGGTCTGTCGGGGAAGCCTACGCCCCAAATGGCCACCACCGGTTTTCCGTTGTGATACAAATAGGTTTTATTGCCTTGCTGGTTGGTAACTTTAAGTTCGTCAACCAAATATTTCCAGTCCTCAATTATCATCGACAAGTCTTCGCCCGACCGTGCAAGACCCGAAAGGTCGTACATCACAGCAATGGCCCTTTCCGATTGTGAGGCGGCTTCCAGCGAGTTCTTCAAAATGGCATTGGGCGTTGTATTCCGGTTGGTTCCTCGTGTGTAGCCGATAAAACGTTGCATAAACACGCCGTCAACACCGTAATCTTTCATCCATTTGAAATGAAGATTGGTCGTTGACTTGTCCGCCGAGCTAAAAACCTTGCCTTTTGAACCATCGGCCAAAACAAATGGCGTATCATACGTCTTTTCGTATTCCGATACATCCGGCCACATATCCACCGTACAATGCGTTTCGTCAAAAGCTTTTCCGGAGCCGTAATGCCCATATCCCTGATTCGTTCCGTCAGACGGACCGCGAAACCAACCCTGGTATCCGGCCATTATTAAACTTTTATACGAAGGGTATCGGGTTTCCTTCGCATGTTTTGTTTGAGCGCTTAGAAACTGAAAACAAAAGAATGCGAGCAATAAAACTGCCTGTTTTTTCATGGCTATTGTATTTATCATTTTTATTCGACTTAATTAATATCACAAAGAAAAGCCCGTTTTATTAACAAACGGCTTAATTGTTTATTAATTCATTATTAAAATTCGACAAAATCGCATATTAATACGCACTATTGTTAGAAAATTGCAACATTGCATCAATATTCTTATTAAATAGGGCAATCGCAAGACTTGCCCCCCACATTTTTTACTTCAGCGTAATTGTTTTCGTTTGCCGGATGTCTGCCGCCGAACTGCCGACCATTATTTCAAATTCGCCGGGTTCCGTTACGCGTTTCATATCTATATTCAGCAACGAGAAATGTTCGGGTGTCAGTACCAGTTTTACCGTTTGCGTTTCACCGGCTTTCAGCTTGATTTTGGCAAAGCCTTTCAATTGCTTTTCGGGTGTGGCCACACTGCTGACCTTATCGTTGATGTATAACTGCAGCGCTTCGCTGCCCGCCACATTGCTTGTATTCTTCACACTGAGGCTAACAGTTACATTGTCGGTTATCCGTGGATCTGCAGGTTCAATAGCCAGTTGACCGTATTCAAACTGCGAGTAACTCAATCCGTGCCCGAAAGGAAACAAGGGCGCCCCGTCTCCATCGGTATAACGCCGGTGCGATGATTTTTTCTTTGAATAAAAGACCGGCAGCTGTCCCTGATTTTTCGGGAAGCTCATTGTCAGTTTGCCCGAGGGATTGTAATCGCCGAACAAAACATCTGCAATGGCATTTCCGGCGGCTTCGCCTGCAAAGAAACTCTGTATCACGGCAGGCGAATATTCGCATATTTCGGTCAGAATAAGCGGACGACCTGTAATCATTACTGTTGCAAATGGTTTGCCTGTTTTAGCAACTGCTTTTACCACCTCGATGTCCATATCGTGGGGATAAAGATTTTGCCGGTCGTGGCTTTCGCCCACTTCTTCGCGGGTTTCGCCCATCACCACTATCACCTGATCGGATGTAGCCGCAGAGCGTGCAATATCGGTATATAACGACGATGATTTAACATCCGCCAAACGCCATTTCACATTCATGCCTGCGTTGCCGTCTATCTCGGCATATTCGATGCGGAAAGGAATTTTCTTACCGGCCTGCAATTTCAGTTGCTTTTTGGTTTCGCTTTGCCGGTTTACGTTTGTCCAGCTATCAATAAACAGTTCGTCGTTAATGAATAATTTACCATAGTCGTCGGGGCGGAAATAAAATTCGTACAATCCGCTAACCGGAACGGTCAGATAACCCGACCAGCGTACCGAAAAGTTATCGGGGTTGATTCCCGGGGCCGGACTCAGGTTGTGCCAATAAGGCGTCAAGCCGGCATCGTATGTTGTGTAGGCCGGTTCGCCCTTCAATTCGGCATTGTTATAGTAGGCTACGTTCAGCGTCTTGGCTTTTCCATTATCAACCGGCGACAAGGATGAGGCCGGAATAATTGAAAAACGGTCGGATATTTCGCTGTTCACATAGTCGATAGTAATGGCTTTCCCATACTTGGCTTGCAAAGCTTCGTATATGCTTATCGCCTCTGCTCCGGCAGGAGAATAGCCTCCGGTATAGGTAGAATTGGCGAGGTTTCCCACCAATGTTATTTTCCTGATATTTTTCTCATTCAACGGCAATGCTCCGTTGTCGTTCTTTAGCAACACCACCGATTGACGGGCTGCGTCCAAGGCCAGTTGTTTGTTCTCGCTTGTATGATAAACTTTTGCTACAAGCGTTGTATCGGTATAAGGATTGTCGAAAAGGCCGAGTTCAAACTTCACCCTCAGTATTCCCCTCACCGCACGGTTGAGGTACTTAACATCCAGCGAACCGTCTTTCACCGCTTCAACAATATTTCGCTGAAAATCTTCGTATTTAAAATCATAAAACTGCATGTCCAAACCGGCGCTGATAGCATTTACTATTGCTTCCTTGTCGGTGGCTGCCGTGTGGTGGCTTCTTATCTGGCGGGCAATGGCGCCCAAATCGGTAACAACAAAGCCATCAAAACCCCATTCATCCCTTAGAACAGTCGTCAACAACCATTTGTTGGCAACACTCGGAATACCGTCCATCTCGTGGTAGGCCGCCATAATTCCACGGGCTTTACCTTCGCGAACGGCTTTCTCAAACACATATAAATAATAACTCCTTGCATCCCGTTCTCCTATCATCACAGGACCTTCATTACTTCCGCCTTCGGGAATAGCATGTACGGCGAAGTGCTTTGGTTCGGCGGCAACGGCGTTATTGTCGGACAATTTATCGCCTTGCAAACCTTTTACTATATTCACAGCCATGCGAGACGAAAGATAGGTATCCTCGCCAAAAGTTTCTTCTACACGTCCCCAACGGATTTCCCGCGCCAAATCGAGGTTTGGGCCAAGCACAAAATGAACACCCTTTGAACGGGCTTCGGTAGCCACTGTGCGCCCAATATTGTACATCAAAGTGGTGTCCCATGCCGAAGCATTTGCCAGCGGAACCGGAAAAGCGGTAGCTCCCGCCCCTTGGTATCCGTGCAGGGCTTCTTCAATAAACAACAGAGGGATTCCCAGGCGGGAACCCTCTATTGCTCTTTTTTGTAATTGATTGGCAAATGCAGCCGAATAAGGATACAGGTCGTGAATAGCCCCGATGGACATGCTGTCGATGTAATAGCTCATTTTCTCCTCCGAAAACCGTGTCGAATTTTCGAGCACGTCGTTCGCCGCAAGCATATCGAGCTGCGCCGCTTTTTCTTCGAGGGTCATCCGTTCCAACAAATCATCAATCCGCACGTCAATGGACAAGGACGAATCTTTGTATGCAGGCGATTGGTTACAGCCCGTCAAAAAACCGACAAGCGCTGCTACTATCAACAGTTTATTTGTTATTTCAGGTATTCTATTCATATCCGCTGTAATTTATTTTGCTGTTATCTGCCGGTTTATTTTGCAGCCCATTCCTTGTTTGCCTGAGCCGACATTTCTATTTCCAGCACGCCGCCGTTCACCAGTTCGGCATGGGTAAAGAATGGTTTATCCAATAGTTTACCGTTCAGTTTCGCCGATTTCACGTACTTGTTTTCTTTGCTGTTGTTCAACACTTTCACCGAAAATACTTTATTGTCTTTCAGTTGTATATCCACCTCATCAAAAACAGGACGACCGATTGAGTAGGCCGGAATGCCGGGGCAATAGGAATAGAATCCCATACTGTTCAGCACATACCATGCCGACATTTGTCCGCAGTCTTCGTTGCCCGAAAGGCCATTGGGGTCGTTGTGATACAAAGTGTAAAGCACTTCATCCACCAATTCCTGTGTTCTCCAGGGCTGACCTACCTGATTGTAGAGGTGTATGGTTTGGTGGCTGGGTTCGTTTCCGTGAGCATATTGACCAATCAAGCCCGAAATATCTGCCGAAATATTTTCGCCTTCCAATTCGGAACTTACACTGAACAAGGAATCGAGTTTGGCAATAAACTGTTCGCGACCGCCCATTAACTCAACCAATCCTTGCACATCCTGAGGAACAAACCACGTCCATTGCCAGGCATTTCCTTCGCAATAATCGTCGTGCCGGTGATCGGAATGAGCCGGACTGAAAGGTGTCTTCCATGTACCATCGGACATGATACCGCGCATAAAGCCTGTGCTCTTGTCGAAATATTGCTTGTAATTGTTGCTCAAGGTGGTGAATTTTTCGTAATCTTCCGTTTTGCCCAAATCTTTGGCAAATTGAGCTATCAACCAGTCGTTGTAAGCATATTCCAAGGCTTTGGCCACCGATTCGTTTTCCTTGTCGGAAGGAATGTAGCCCAAGGTGTTTTTGTAATATTTTCCTATCGGCGCCAAATTGTTATTCAGAATATGGCGGTCGATATGCGAGGTGAGATTCAATGTATCGTAAGATGACGAATGTTTAGCCGCAGCAAACGCTTTCTCCACATCAAAATTCCGTTCGCCTTTCATATACGAATCCACGATAACCGATACGGCATGGTAGCCAATCATACATCCGGTGTAGTTGGACGCCAGTTCCCACATGGGCAATATGCCACCTTCATCGTATTTGGTGAGCAAGGAGCGAATCATCGCCTGATTATCGTCTGGCGTGATGATGGTGTAAAGCGGGTGAAGCGCGCGGAAGGTATCCCAAAGCGAGAACACGCTGTAATTGGTATAATCGTCCGACTGAGCAATCTGATGATCCATCGTTCTGTACCGGCCATCCACATCCGAAGATACGGTTGGTTCGAGCATGGCATGATAAAGGGCTGTGTAGAAGATGGTTTTCGATGTTTCGTCGCTGCTCTTCACTTTTATTTTAGCCAATTCTTCGTTCCATACTTTGGCGGCATCCTGACGGACTTCGTCAAAGCTGCGGTTCGCCAGTTCTTTTTCGGCATTGTTCTTCGCGCCATCGGCATCTACAAACGAAATACCTACCCGAACGGTTACCTTTTCATCCTTTTGGGTGTTCTCCTTGAAGTTGATAAATGCTTTCAGCTTGGAAGCTGTTGCTTCTGCTTCGTCTTTCAGTACCACCCGTTCGCCATCGGCTTCAATTTCGTAATTGAAGGGTTTAGAAAACTTGGCATAAAAATAGGCATAACGGTTAGTTGCCCAACCTTTTACCTGTCTCATCCCCGAAATTTCGGTATCGCTCAACACTTTCAGTTCGGCATGAACCACACGGCGCTCCTGCACCGAGGTGGTCAGGTCGATATACACGCCCGCCTTGTCTGATTCGGGATAAGTATATTGATGATAACCGGCATGTTTTGAGGCTGTAAGCTCTGCCAACACGTTATAATCCTGAAGCAAGACCTTGTAATAACCCGGGGATGCCACTTCCTGTTCGTGTGAGAATTTTGAACCAAATCCGCCCGTCTTATCTTCCCCGTTGGGAGCTATCTCAACGGGAGTTCCTGTAATGGGCAGAAACAAAAAGTCGCCATAATCGCCAATACCCGTTCCACTCAGGTGGGTATGGCTAAAACCACGCAGAGCGGCATCGTCGTGATAATATCCGCCACAAGCATCCCATCCCGCAAAACGGGTATCGGGACTTAACTGCACTAATCCGTGAGGTACAACCGCACCCGGATAAGTATGTCCATGGCCTCCTGTTCCGATAAACGGATTAACATAGTCGGTCAGGCTCTTCTCTTCTGTCGTTGAACAAGAAGACAATATGAGCGCCAACAAAAAAAGTTTTACTAAATTCTTCTTTACCATTTCATTTTATTTTTTAATTACTTTTTCGCGATAAATTTTACCGTTTTGTCTTACCTCAACTATATATATACCTTTAGGCAAATAACTTATGTCAACACCTTGTGTTACAGCTGTTTCCGACAACACTTTCTGTCCCGAAAGATTGTACAGACTCAATTGCGCCGGATATTCATCCGTCAGACCCTGTGTATATAGTGTACCACCGGCAATATAAATCCGATGCTGTGATGGAGAAGTAGCTTCGGCTGTAATGCCTGTTTCTTCCAATTGGTACAAATAAAATTCGTGGATTGACCAGTAATTGCTTTTTACACCGGTGGTCGTTTGCTCCACTTTCACGTATTGAGCGGTTGTTTGCGGTATGCTGATAATGGTAACGCCAGCGCCAACACCCGTTGCAACAGGATCGCCCCAATCGGCGCCGTTGTTCGACAAGTAAAGGGCATAACCGGCCGGGCCGTCATTTCCACTGGGCGAAGAATCTAAAATCACTTTATTGAATGTTACCGGTGTTTTGGTATTGACGGCAAACCATTGCCCTGCTGTCTGAGCGCCAATATTCGACCATCTTGAATTTATATTGCCGTCAATGGCATTGTTGTGCGCATTTGAATTGAATGAGGAGGCTATCCAGCCTGTGCGGCTCAATGCTCCTGCCGAATTAAATTCGGGACTGATTGGCAAATTGTTTTTCCACAAAGCGCACTGGGCGGCGGTAACATCCACCAAATCGACCAGGGACGACTGTATGGATACCTTGGATGCAAAGCCCGAATTAACAATACTTTTCTTGGCAATATAAGAGTTCACGACCTTGACAGAGGGGTTGCCCGACAACTGCAAAAAGCGCGTGCTACCCGATGTGCGGAGATTGGCGCAGATAAGCTCTACTTCTCCTCCGCCTGCTGTTACGGCATAAGCCGCGCTTCCCCAATAATTGGAGCTGAACAAGGTTGACTTGCCCGTAAATGCGGCATCCAGTTCAATGAATTTCGTATCCTGCTTAGTAGTTGATGTTGATACTATCTGCGTGTTGATGAGGTCGAAACCTTCCGGCGCCAAGCCTACAAAACGCAAAGCCCTGCGGGAATCGTCAACAGCCATGCCCATGGATATGCCGGATGGAACGCCGGAGGCATCGCCAAAGGTAACACCAACCTGCGAACCTATATGAAAATCGTTGTATAATGTCTCGTTTTTGCAATTGCCCAAAATCAGGAATTGCTGGTTATCACTGCCATAGTCGTAGCAATCTTGCTTCAGCGGGTTATTGCTTGGGTCGGTTGGTGAGTTAGGAAACTCGCCGAACTTAGATTGCATTCCGTAAGCATACACAATGTTATTGAACTGGGTATTATAGATAACGCCATTCTCCGCTCCGCCGCCGACTTTAATTCCGACTTTAAAAACGTGGCCGGCGAGGTATTCCACATAATGGTTATCGCATTTGTAGCTGAACAAATCCAGGCCGTACATCGTAGCGCGTATGCCGACATTCACAACATATATATCCTTACCCATTAGTTGGATACAATACGGATATTCGTGCATGTTGGGCATCAAGGTAGCCAGCTGTTCGGGATAGTTGAAATCAACACCCCGGATACCGCTTCTTTCCGATAACTTCAAAAAAGGCTCTGCTGTGTTATCGTCTTTTCCGGCATACACTTCGAGAATGGCGCCAGGCCCCTCAGGTACTGCCGAAAGGTCTTTTGCTCCCCTCAATTCCACCCCTGTGGGAACGGTCAGATTGCCCAGTACCTTGTATTTTCCGGCAGGCAGATACACCAGGCCGCCACCAGCTGCTCCGGCATCGTTCAATGCTTGCTGAATGGCTGCCGTGTTATCGGTGGTTCCATTCGCTACGGCATTGTATGGCGCTTTGGTTACGACGTACAGGTCGGCATTTGTGGTTTTTGCAGGTTTTGTTACCGGCGCTCTCCTCTCGGGAAAGGCGGGCAAAGCTGCAACTGCCACCGGAGTGTGGTCGATTATATTCTTGAACATCGAATTATTCTGAATATCAGGTTCCCCGGACGAGAACCTGTTGCCGGTGATGTTGGCACGCGCATTTGTACCGATGGTTATATGAGGAGCGCCATTGTTGAAATCGTTGTTATTCGCCAGTAATACAGAGCCTTTCATATTCACACGACCCTGATTAACAAGGCATTGTTCCATCATCACTTTTGTTGCCGCATTTGGGTTTACCAAAACAGCATTGGATGTAGCGTTAATCGTCCAGTTATTCAAGTGGATAATACCAGGTGTGCCGTCGGCCACAACCACGCCATTCACACAGTTGTCCACATTGAAGCGTGTAAACATAATTCCCGATTCGGCCACCGCATCCACATAAACGGCTGTTTTACAGTTTTTCAAGCTAACGCCATAGTTGTGTCCGTTAGGATTGCCCTGTACACGGGACGGACTTGCCGAGAAACCCGTTTTATATCCATCTATATTCACAAAACAAGTGTATGTCCAGTCGTTACGCCTCATCATAATACCTGTTCCGTTGTTGTAAATCCAATCCTTATAGGCGCTATTCAATGCCGGAGAATTTGCAAGTCCCGAACCAGCCCAATATTCGGGCGAGAAGTCGATCCATTCCAAACGGCCTACATCGGCCAGATTATCCAGCTCCACCCCTATCGAAAGAGGCGTTCCGTACAATCCATACACATTGTGGCAACCGCCCCCGTTTGCTTTGTTGGAGCAAACGCCATTATACGAATTGACCAAGGTAACATTCCGCACATTGCAATAGTCATTTCCCCAATAGCTGGGTTTCCCCATCAATATAGTCGGCGGATAGGTTTTGATGTTGCCGGGGTCTTGTTCGGGATACCAGATAGAGAGGTTCGATACCAGCGTGGAAGGTTCCATCGTAATAAAGGCATACGATTCGTCCATCATATCCCTTCCTGCACCATAATAGGCCATCAGGATGGTTCCTTCTATTGGTTGTCCTTTTACGGGTTTTTTCCATTCGCCACGTATCGAAACGCCTTTCGGTATATTCAATTTCGTTGTGATTTTGTATTTTCCGGCAGGAACATACAAAACGCCTCCTTTGAGTGTGCCAAGCCTGTTTAGTGCATTCTGAAAAGCTTGTGTGTCATTTGTTGTGCCATCGCCCTTGGCCTTGTAATCGGTAACGACATTGAATGTTTGAACAACAACCTCATCCGTAGGGTTTTCCGATTCGATAACCTTCCAATCGGGAGCCGGAGTTTGCGCCACTAGCGGCAAACAGGATACAAATAAGTAACACAACAAGTGTAATTTTTTTTTCATTTTATTTTTTAGTTACAATTTCAATTTCTGTGTAGGGGGCTGTCTCAAAAGCCTGTCATCCCGTGCCTGACACGGGATCTCCTAACTGAAGTTCAAATTTGTGCCCTTGTCAGGAGATTGCGGGTCGGAGCCTGCAATGACAACCTTATAAAGATGACTTATGAGACAACCCCTACATTTCTATATTATTTTTTCAGCGCCTTGGCACGGTAAACTTCTCCACCCTGCTTAATGTCAACGATATAAACGCCGCTTGGCAAAGAGCTAACATCAACAGCCGGTGTGGTCGAAGCAGCGGATAATACCTTTTGTCCCGAAATGCTATACACATTCAACTGAACAGGTTCGCTGGCAAATCCTTCCAAGTAAAGCGTTCCGTCTGCAACAAACACCTGATGATTGTTTTGTGCATAGTCGGGACGGACAGCTGTTTCCTCTCCCTCTACATAAGCCAGGTAGAACTCGTGGATTGACCAGTAACCGCTTTTTACGCCGGTAGTTGTTTGCAGCACTCTCACATATTGGGATGTGGTTTCGGGGATACTGATAATAGTAACGCTCGCACCAATGCCTGTTGCAACAGGTTCGCCCCAGTCTGTACCATTGCTTGATAGATAAACGGCATATCCCGCAGGACCGTCATTTGAACTGGGAGAAGAGTCCAAAATAATCTTGTTGAATTTTACCGGCGCTTTGGTGTTTACGGCGAACCATTGCCCTGCAGCCTGAGCGCCAACGGTACTCCATCGTGTAGTTATGTTGCCGTCAATAGCATTGTTGTGCGCATTTGAATTGAACGAAGAGGCTATCCAGCCTGTCCGTGGCAATGTAGCTGTTGTGGCAAATACAGGCGAAACCGACAGGTTATTTTTCCACGAATTGTATTTCGTTGTATCGGTATTTGCGTAATTAAGAACCGAGGATTGTATCCAGGCTTGCGATTCTTTATTTGTAGTCAATAAAGTCGAAATAGCCACAGCATCCGAATTTAATAATTTAATGAAGCCATTATTGGCAATCAGTCCAAACTGAATCCTTCCCGACGCGTTAAAGTGTGCCTGATAAAGTTCGAGGTTTCCGCCATTGGCCGTAATCGCACGGTTGGTTCCACCCCAGTAATCGGAATTGAACAATCGGGCTGTGCCTGTAAATCCGGCGGCTGTTTCGATAAAGGTAGTCGGTTCGGTTGTATTGCTACCGGTTGTAGAAACTATTTGAGAGTTAATCATATCAAATCCTCCGGCGCCCAGGCTTCGGTATGTAACCGCCTTGCGCGATGCGTCAATAGCCGTACCCATCGAAATACCTGTCGGGCTGCCGCTTTCATCGCCAAATATCAATCCGCGTTGCGAACCATAATGGAAAATATTATACAAGGTTTCGTTCTTGCAATTACCCAAAGTCAGGAAGTCAAGCTTATCCCAGTTGTAATTGTAACAGGCATCTTTTGCCTTGTTGTACTCTTCGGTTGGCGTAGTGGCCGAATTGTTATCGGGTGAGTTTGGCCATGTTCCGAACTTGGATTCCCGTCCGTTTGAGTAAACAAGCGTGTTAAACTGGGTATTACATACTATACCGTTTTCGGAACCGCCGCCGACTTTGATACCTGTTTCAAAAACGTGTCCGGCCAGGTAATCAACGTAGTGGTTGTCGCATTTGTAAGTAAACAAATCCACCCCATGCATTACGGCGCGTAAACCGATATTCATGATATACACATCGCTGCCGGTTGCCTGAATACAATACGGATAGTCGTACCAATTGGGGTACAAGGTCCACATTTGTTCGGGATAGTTAAACACAATTCCCCTGACACCGCTGCCTTGCGAGAGTTTGAGGAAAGGCTGAGCTGTTGGGTCTCCTTTTCCGGCATATACTTCCAGCACCGAACCGGGGCCTTTCGGCACCGAGCCAAAATCGTTTGTTCCTTTCAACTCAACACCGGTAGGCACGGTCAGATTTCCCAACACTTTGAAGTGTCCAGCCGGAATATACACAATACCGCCACCGTTAGCGCCCGCATCGTTCAGGGCCTGTTGAATAATGGCCGTATTATCGGTGTCCCCGTCGCCATACGCAAAATAAGGCGCTTTAGTTACAACATACAGGTCGTTTTTTGCCGGTTTTGCTACCTTTGTTTTAAACTCGGCAAAAGCCGGAAGTGCAGGCGCAGCAACCGGAGTGTGGTCGATAGCACATTTAAACATCGAATTGTTAACAATATCGACACCCTGCGCAAACCTGTTTCCGGTGATAATGGCACGGGCGCCACTACCGATGGTTATTTGTGGGGCGCTGTTGTTAAAATCGCAGTTTGTCGGCATCAGCACACCACCCAAAGCTATTACCTTTCCGTTGGCAACAGTACATTGCTGCATCATCACCTTTTTAGAAGCGTTATTCTCCACCTGAACAGCATTTTTGGAAGCATTGATATTCCAGTCTATCAACTGAACAATAGATCCCTCGCCACTGCCAACAACCAGTCCATTTTCACAATTATCTACATTGACTCCTGAGAACATAAGCCCTGCACCTGCAC
This sequence comes from Viscerimonas tarda, assembly GCF_054601255.1. NCBI lineage: Bacteria > Pseudomonadati > Bacteroidota > Bacteroidia > Bacteroidales > Dysgonomonadaceae > Viscerimonas > Viscerimonas tarda. The sequence goes on from NZ_BAAHWV010000017.1 coordinate 51,500, forward strand.
TACTTTCGCTATACACGGCTGTTTTACAGTTCTTGAATGTCATTTTATAGTTGTGCCCATTCGGGGAACCGGCTGTCGGCACTCCCGAAGGAGAAGTCAGTGTAGAAAAACCTGTCTTGTATCCTTCTACATTCACATAACAAGTATATGACCAGTCGTTACGCCTCATCACAATACCTGTTGCGTTGTTGTAAATATGGCTTTTATGAGCGCCGTCCAGCGCAGGAGCATCGGCAAGACCCGAACCTGCCCAATAATCGGGCGATAAATCTATCCATTCAAAACGACCCACATCGGCAATGTTATCAATTTCAACACCTACCGAAAGAGCCGTGCCATACAATCCGTAAATATTCGGACAGCCACCGCCGTTGGTTCTCGACAAGCAAACCCCGTTGTAGGAGTTAACCAGCGTAACATTCCGCACATTGCAATAGTCATTTCCCCATTGTCCATCCTGTCCGTACATGATAGTCGGCGGATAAGCGACAATATTACCGGGTTTTTGGTCGGGATACCAAATAGCAATGTTTGTCAGGCTGGTAGATGATTGCATGGTTATGAACGACGAGGCATCCCTGTTCCGGTCGTACCCTCGGGAAACATTCGCCGCCATCAGTATCGTTCCTTCGATGGGCTGCCCCTTGACGGGTTTTTTCCACTCGCCACGCACAGTTACTCCCGAAGGAATCGTAATAATATTATTCATTTTATACATTCCTTTCGGAATAAATACCACACCACCGCCATCGGCTTTCGCTTTGGCTATTGCATTTCGGATAGCAGGCTGGTCGTTTGTTACGCCATCGCCTTTGGCATTAAATGGTGCATCTTTAACATTATAAGTCATTACGCCCACATCGTCTGTTTCGTATTCAGACTCTATCACTTTCCAGTTTGGAGACTGGGCATAGGTCTGCAAACAACAGACAGACAGCAACAAAATAAATAAAGGTCTCATTTTTTTCATATCTTTTTTAAGTTTAAAGTTTAAAGTTTAAAGTTCAAAGTTTCAGGCTGCGGGTTCAAACTGTTACCGGTTGGTATTAACATTGAACCCGAAACTTTGAACTTTGAACTTTAAACTTATTTTTTAATTAATTTTCCATCCACTTGTACAGTTCCACCTGCTTTGGTATCGTAAACCTGACTGTTTTCGCCCAAGCGCAGATGCAATTTACCGCCTTTGGCCGATTTTATCTTTGCAGCGCTTAGCTCGCCGTTTTTCCAAGTCATATCCACTTCAAAACCGCCGCGGGCTTTTACTCCCTTCACCGAGCCATTGGCAAACTGGTCGGGCAAGGAGGGCAACAAATGCAACTCGAAACCGCCATCGGCAGTACGAACCTGGCTTTGTACCAGCATTTCGGCAATGGCAGCAGTAGCGCCAAAGTTTCCGTCTATTTGGAAAGGCGAATGATCGTCGAACAAGTTGGGCAATGTTTTTTCGCTTATCAATACCGACAACAACTTGAAGGCGTGGTTCCCGTCATGCAAGCGGTTCCACATGTTTATTTTCCATGCCAATCCCCAGCCTGTTCCGGCATCGCCTCTGGCTTCCAGTGTTTTGCGGGCAGCCGCAGCCAATTCGGGCGTACCTACCACCGATATTTGATTACCGGGGTGCAAGCCGAACAAATGCGATGTGTGGCGATGATGCGGGTCGATTTCCTTGTAATCTTCCACCCATTCCATAATACGCCCTGTTTCTTTACTGATGCGTATTGGAGCCAGATTGCCAAGCGCAGCCTTGCATTTATCTCTGAACGCCTCATCCACGCCCAGAATCCGGCTGGCTTCGATGCAGTTGGTGAGCAAATCGTGTACAATCTCCAAGTCCATGGTCGCAGCATAAGTAAAGCTGGCTCCACGTCCTGTACTTGGCAGAATAAAGCTGTTTTCGGGCGAGTAAGACGGATTTGTAACCAATTTTCCGGGTACAGCTGTACCTTGGGGAGCTACCACCAAAAAGTCTAAAATAAATTCGGCAGCGCCCTTCATCAGCGGATAAGCCTGATCTTTGAGGAAGGCCTTGTCCAGTGTATGGCAATAATGTTCCCAAGGATGTTGCGCCAACCAAGCCGAACCTACCGGCCAAATACCCTGAACGCCGTCGGCAGGAGCTGTAAATCCCCAGGCATCGGTCAAGTGGTGTACCACCCAGCCTTTGGCGCCATACATTATCTGCGCTGTTTTACCTCCCGATTCGGACAAGGCATCCATCACATCAAACATCGGCAGATGTGTTTCGGACAGATTGGTGATTTCGGCAGGCCAGTAATTCATCTGGTAATTGATGTTGGTGTGATAATCGGCATTCCAGGGCGGATTCATCTGCCATGCCCACAGGCCTTGCAAATTGGCGGGCATAGTACCCGGACGCGAACTGGAAATCAACAAGTAACGGCCAAACTGGAAATAGGTTTCTACCAATCCCAAATCGGGCTTACCGGTTTCTTTTGCCAGTTTTATCAATTCGTCTGTCGGTACAGTAGCATTTTCGACCGATACGGGCAACAAGTCTAATTGGAAACGGTTGTAATACTGTTGGTATTCTTTTATATGTGCGTCTTTCAGCTTGTTATACGATTTAGCAGTGGCATTCTTTATTGTTTTTACGTTTTCTTCAACAGGATCGGTTGACGAAAAACGAATGCCCTTGTTTATATTTTTCAAGCCCGGGTAATTGGTTGCTCCGGCGATGTACAACGTCAGCGTATTGGCATCTTTAACCTTCATCACATTGCCCTCGAAACTTACCGAACCCTTATCGACAACAGCTTTTACCTGCAAGGCAAAACTCAATCCGCGCGGATTACCGTCTTCGTCTTTGCGGTCTATTCGGCCCTTCAGCAGCAGCGAATTGGCATCGGCCGGATGCTGTACGCACTCGGCATCTTTGTCTCTTCGCAAGGTGAATGAGCCGTTGATGGCATTTCTCTTCGATGCTTTTATCTGCAAGACAATCACGTTATCAACTGCCGAAGAAAAACTTTCGCGGGTATATTCAACCCCTCTGCTATTGTACGTTGACGATACGATAGCGGTAGCCAAATCGAGGCTCCGTACATAGTTCGCGGCATTTACTTCGGGCGTATCGAACCACAATTCGCCCAGCGACTGGAATGGTTTCACCCCTTTTGGCTTGCCCATCATTGTTTCGCCGGCCAATTTCACGGCCTCATCGTTTTTGCCTTCAAACATCAACTTCTGTATTTCGGGCAACGCCTTGAGCGATTCCCTGTTATTGGGGTCCAATGTGTAGCCGTCCCACAGCGTACTTTCGTTGAACTGTATGCGTTCGTCCGAAACGCCGCCGAATATCATTCCACCCAGCTGGCCGTTGCCTATCGCTAAGGCTTCTTCCCATACTTTGGCCGACTGGCGGTACCAGAGTACATCTTTGCCTGCCGGTTTATCTTTCTTTCCTGAAAAAATGGCGCGATCTGTCCATTTTGCGGTGATTTTTTCCTTGCGCTGGCTTGCGGGAAGCACATCGCCGGACGTCTGATTACTTTCTCCCTTTATTTCCTGAGCGAAAAACGAAAAGGAAAAAAATAAAAATACTACAATTTGTAAATTGAATCTAATACATTGATTCTTCATAAACATGGTATTTTGTGATTTAATGATTTGTATATTTTCCGGCAAAGATAGGCGCGAGGTATTACTTTATTGATGAATCTTTTATTAATTAGAAATTAAAATTCAATTAAAATGCGTTTTTAGCTAATTTGGGCGTAGTTAAGCGGCTAAATTCTTCTATATGTTCGATTTTGGCTTTTTAGGTGTCGCCTATAAATCTACATTCTTAACAGGTTAATTCAGGTATGTATATTTTACAATAAGGGGGGGAGGGAATTGAGAATGGAGAATTGAAAATTGAGTGTCATTCGATGCACCCCTACATTTATCACCTGTGGGGCTGTCTCAAAAGAACGCGAATTACACAAATTTACGCAAATAAGCCAGTCTATCTTTTTTTTTTATTTAATTGAAATAATTTATTTGCGTTCAAAAATACTTTTGAGACAGCCCCTACAACGTTGAACCTTGAACCTTGAACCTAATCCAACAGATTAATTATCTGTCCGCTGATTTGTATCAGTGATATTTCGCAGAGTTTTGTGCTGTATTGGGCTTGTACCAGTCGTTCTTCGGCTTCGAGGAGGCTGTTTTGTGCTTCGCGCAACTCTATACCCGACAAATCGCCCAAGCGGTAGCGTTCGATGGCTATTTCGTAGTTTTCCCTGGCTGTTCCGCGGTTTTCTTTTTCCAGCTTGGTTAATTCGATGTTGTTTATGTAGGCCATCCAGGCATTGGATAAATCTGTTTCGATGGATTGTTGAAGCTGCTGAAATTGCAACTCCTTGTTTTGCACTTGTATTTTGGCATTCTTCTGTTTGCGGCTGCTGTTAAAACCATCGAAGAGGTTGTAGCCGAGGGTCAGTCCGTAATTGAGACCCCTGTTTTTTTGAAATGAGGTATTGGAGTCGTACATATTTTTAGTGTATCCGTATCCGGCATTCAGGCGCAGATAGGGATAATTGGGACTTTTTGCCTGTTTTAAATCCAAGGTGCTCAGGTTTATATCTTTCCGCGAAAGCAGCAGGTAGGGATTCTGAGCCAATGTATTTTCCCTGATTTCGTCCTTTTGCAGCAAGGCATTGACGCTAATAACCGAATCGGTAACAAGCAAGGGCTGTTCCACATCTTTTGCGGCCATCAGTTGATTGAGTTTTGTTCGCGATGTAAAAAGCGTTTCGTACTGCCTGATTAACTTCGAGCTATCGGCATTGAAATCTACTTTTGCCTGTTGCAGGTCGAGGCGCGACATGGAGCCAATATTGTAGCGCGCTTCAACAATTCTCAAGCGTTCTTTTGAGAGTTTTACCGCCGATTTAAGGTTGTTCAGGCGGATATTTTGCTGCACATAATTGTAATACTCGGCAGATAAACCGGATATGAAATTCTCGATAGCTACACGGGTATTTAATCCGCCCATCTGTTGCAATTCTTTCAGCTTGTCGTAATTCGCCTGAATATTAAAGCCATCGAATACCGTCCAGTTCAGATTTAATCCGGCGTTTAATTGCTGGTTATGAACTCCGTCATTCTTAACCGTACCATTATCGGTATCCATCAGCGAACCCGAATAACCGGCGTTCAAATCGAGCGTTGGCAAGTAACCGGCATTTCCTGCCGTGGTGTTGTTGTCCGAAATAGTCTGCTCGTTCCGCACAATCCGAAGGGCATAGTTTTGCTCCAATCCCACTTTGATACACCGCTTGAGATCGTACAAATCCTGCGCATTCGACAAAACAGGGAAAACCAGTAGTAGTATAATTATTGATCGTTTCATAGGGTTAAATGGATGTGAATAATACGAATAATGTGCCAATGTGAATAATATACAAATTGACGCAAGTGATAATGAACTCATTAGTCTCATTGACACATTGGCATATTATTCTTATTAATCTCATTGTTATTTCTTGCTTCTATCGGTAGATACAAACATATATACGGCCGGCACCACAAATATGGTGAGGAAGGTTGAAACCAGCATACCGCCAATTACTGCCACCCCCATGGCGATACGCCCGTTGGCGCCCTCTGCGCTGGCAAAGGCCAAAGGTAAAAGCCCCAGAATGGTCGAAAAGCTCGTCATCAGAATCGGGCGCAGGCGCTGAACGGCAGCTCCCTGTATGGCTTCCAGTTTGTTCATTCCTGTTTCCTGACGCTGGTTGGCGAATTCCACAATCAGGATACCGTTTTTAGCCACAAGACCTATCAGCATGATTATACCAATCTGGCTGAATATGTTCATCGTTATATCGCCAAAATACATGAATATCAAGGCGCCGGCAATGGCCAACGGCACCGTCAGCATAATAACAAACGGGTCTTTAAAGCTCTCGAACTGAGCGGCCAGAATCAAGAAGATTAGTATGATAGCCAACACAAAAGCAAACATCAGGCTGGATGAACTTTCGCGGAAATCTTTCGAGTCTCCCGTAAGGGCTGTGCGAAAAGTATCGTCGAGCGTTTCTTTTGCTATTGCATCCAAATCGTTCAAGGCATCGCCAATTGTAACCCCTTCGCCAAGAGCTGAGGATACGGTTGCCGAATTAAAGCGGTTGTAGCGATACAACTGAGGTGGAGCCACACTTTCCTGCAATTCGACCAGGTTGTCGAGCTGAATCATATTTCCGCTTGCATTCTTCAGATAAATAGATTTTAAATCCAGTGGCGTGTTGCGTTGCTGACGATTAATTTCGCCCAATATCTGGTACTGCTTGCCATTCATGTAAAAATAACCCATACGTTGCCCGCTCAAAGCATACTGGAGGGTTTGCCCTATGTCGCGCGTGCTAACGCCAAGCAAAGCAGCCTTGTCTCTGTCGATTTGGATGCGGGTTTCGGGCTTGGTAAATTTCAGGTTCACGTCAGCCATCTGAAATTTTGGATTTTCGTTCAGCTTTTGCATGAAAGCAGGGATAAACTCTTGCAATTTTTCGATATTGGGCGCCTGCAACACATACTGAACAGGCATACCCGAACGGCGGCCTCCGAATGTGGATTGCTGTTGTACAAAAGCCCGGGCTTCTGTTTCGGGACGCACCGCCTTTGATATGGCATCGGCTATTTCCATCTGGCTGCGTTTGCGGTCTTTAATGTCGGGCAGCGTAACTCTCACCATCCCCGAAGTGCTTCGCGTCAGCACAATAGTGGATTCGCGTTCGGGAGCCACCGAGTCCACAATAGCGGCAATTTTATTGCTATAATCTCTCGAAAATTCAAAGGTAGCGCCTTCGGGAGCCGTGGTGCGTACCGTAATCTGAGAGCGGTCTTCCAGCGGAGCCATTTCGGCAGGAATAATATTCATCAAAAAGCCTATTAACAGCAAAGTAACAGCAATGATGGGTAAAACGATAATCCTGTGCCGGAGAAAATAATTCAACGATTGCTGATACACGCTATTCATTCCCTGAAAGAAAGGTTCGGTTTTGCGGTAAAACCAATTCGGGTTATCACGCCTCTTCAATAGCTTGGTGGATAACATCGGCGTAAACGTCAGGGCGACAAAAGCCGAAATCAGGATGGCGCCCGACACCACAATACTAAACTCGCGGAACAAGCGTCCCGTCATTCCTTCCAGAAAGACGATCGGGAAGAATACGGCAACGAGCGTTATGGTCGTTGATATAACCGCAAAGAATATCTCCTTGGAGCCTTCGATACCGGCTTGCAAGGGCGTCATTCCGCCTTCTATCTTCAAGTATATATTTTCGGTTACAACAATTGCATCGTCCACCACCAGCCCAACGGCCAGCACTACCGCCAGCATGGACAATACATTGATGGAAAATCCCGCGATATACATCACAAAGAACGCCCCCACAAGCGACACGGGAATAACCACGCAGGGAATAAGGGTTACACGCCAGTCGCGCAAGAACAGGAAGATAATCATCACCACCAAGAGGAAAGCGATATAAACAGTTTCTTCCACCTCGCTGATGGATGCCCTGATAAATTTCGTGTTATCAAAAGCGACATCCAATTTAACGTCTTCCGGCAAATCTTTTCTCATCTGTTCGAGGCGAATCATGACTTCGTCCGAAATTTCTATCTGGTTGGCGCCCGGTTGCGGGAGGATGACCGTGCTCACCATTGGCACACCGTTGCGGCGCATGATATTTTTGCGGTCTTCGGTATCAAGTTCGGCAATGCCCACATCGCCAAAGCGTACGATATTAAAATTATCTTCCTTGACAACCAGGTTGTTAAACTCTTCGGGGGTTTGCATCAAGCCCAAAGTTCTGATTGTCAACTCAATTTTATCTCCTTCGATGCTGCCGGAGGGGAGTTCTACATTTTCCCTGTCAATGGCGTTTTTAACATCCATCGGCGTAATGCCATAAGCGGCCATCTTAACCGGATCGAGCCACAAGCGCATCGAATAGCGGTTCTCGCCCCATATTTCAACGGCGCTCACATTCGGGATGGTTTGCAGGCGTTCTTTCACGGTGAGTTCGGCTATTTCGCTCAGTTCGAGCAACGAACGCTTCTCGCTCTGGATGGTGATTTGTATAATCGGATTGGCATCGGCATCGGCTTTGGCTACTGTTGGCGGGTCGCAATCGCGGGGTAAATAGCGTTGAGCGCGCGAAACTTTATCGCGGACGTCATTTGCGGCAGTTTCCAAGTCAACATCCAGTTCAAATTCAACTGTAATCTGGCTCGAGCCCTGACTACTTCTGCTCGACAACGAACGTATCCCCGGAATACCGTTGATATTTTGCTCCAAAGGTTCGGTAATCTGATTCTCGATAATGTCGGCATTGGCGCCCGGGTAGCCCACATTGACCGTAATGATGGGATTATCCACATTCGGATATTCGCGCACACCGAGGTAGGTGTAGCCTATTATCCCCAGTAAAAAGATGATTAGTACAAAAACCGTAGAAAGAACCGGCCGCCGTATGCTTGTTTCAGAGATTGTCATTTGTAAATTTTTGGGTAATTCAAATCCTTAATTCATTTTTTGCTACCAGTTCAGGTTGTCGATGGTAACGTCTATTCCGTCCCGAAGTTGCATCACACCCGTAGTTATCAATGTGTCTCCCAAGCTCAATCCTTCGATTACCTGTATCGAGGAAGCGGTACGCATTCCTTTTGTCAGCGACACCTGACGGGCTTTTCCTCCCTTGTAAATGTAGGCTATATTGCGTCCCATTTCGGCAACGGTTGACATACTGGGTATCACGATGGTATTCTTTATTTCGTTCAGTTTTATTTCTATATCGGTCGAGTAGCCCGGTTTTATCTTTCCGCCGATATTGGGATACAAGGCCCGCACTTTAAGCGTCAGCGTCTGCTTATCCAGATTCGACTCGACGGCATATACCGAGGCGGTGTATTTATTCAGGTCGTTCGATAGCGAGAAACTGAGTTCTGTTCCGGGTTTAATGCCATCGGCCTGTTTTTCGTTCACCGAAAATTCTATTTTAAGAGGGATAATCTTGGTGAGTTTTGTGAGGATGGTTGTGGGCGATGCATAGGTGCCTTCGCTCACCTGTCGCAAACCTATTATGCCATCGAAAGGAGCCCGCAGTTCGGTTTGGGCAATTTTGGCTTTGGTCAGTTCAATGTCGGCATTCAGCTTTTCCAAATCGGTGGTTACCGATTCGTAAGCTTCCTGACTGACGGCATCTTTTTCCAGCAACGATTTCTGACGGAACACCCGGTCTTTGGCCAATGGCAACTGCGCTTCCAGTTTTTTCAGCTCAGCCTGCAAGGGTTCGGAATTTACCTTAGCCAATAATGTTCCTTTTGGGGTAAAAGTACCTTCCTTGAAATAAATAGCGGTGATTTTTCCCGAAGTTTCAAACGAAAGTTCAACTTCCTCGTCGGGAATCAATCTCCCTTTGGTTTTAAATACCTCGTTCAGGTTTTCGTATTTTAAAATCTGGGCGTTGATATTTAATGCTCTCCTTTCGCCGCCCCCTCCAGGCCCTTTCGCCGACGAGCGCGGGTCTTCGTTTGAAGAAAATAAATTTTTGATGCTGGGATAAAATGCCATTCCGGCAATAAACAATACGACAATAGCAATCAAAGCTATTTTGCTTTTCTTATTCATAGGTTGCTCTGATAATAAAATCTCAAAAGGATATAACTTAGTTAGATTATTATGACATAAAGGAAGTAAAAAGGATTAATCGGCAAGTTGTATTTTTTGTTTTTTTCAAGAAATTAAAGAAAACGATACATATTTGAATTGAGAGTTGGGAATTGAGAATTGAGAAACATAAGTTTGAGTTTGCATTGTCTGTTGCACAAGCCCCTGAAAGGTATAGCCGCTAGGTAAGGCTGAAAGCCTTACCTAGCGGCTATCAAAAATGACACTTTTTAGTGGAAATGTGCGTATTCGATACGCCCCTACATATAACAATCGCAATAACGGTCGCGGCACGCCACGACCCTACTTTTTGTGTAGAGAGAGCCACTACCTTAATACGCTCCATAAAAATACAAAGCTCCGTAGCTCCAATTGGGGCCTTTTACGCTGGGGAAGTTTGGCCTGTCCATTGTCAGCAGTACATACTTGTAGGGGTAGCCGTCCGGTAAGGGGACTACACTTGCCCAGATGCGTCCGGCAGGTTTTGGCCAATGGGGTTGCAGGCTCAGATTCAGTTCTCCCAGTTCTTTCAAATCGGGGTATGAATGTACCCGCAAGTTGCCGTGTCCGCCCATCAAGGCATAATGTTTACTTCCTATTTTTTGGATGGATGTTCCGGTTGAATTGGCCAGAATCGGTAGTGCGACCGGCGTAAATTTCCCGTTCCAAGTATCCGATTCGTACATGCGGGCGGCGATATTGTTTTGGACGAAACCGCTGGTTAGCAATCGCCATTTTCCGGCTTCCTTGTCGTAGAAAATACAGGGGTCTTCGCTGTGTCCGTCAATGGACTCCGGTTCAACTCGTGCGGCGTGCATCACCGAATAACCCCGCCGGGGGTCTTTGGACGACCAGGCCGTAAGCATACCCGTTTTTGCGCGGCCTTCCTTGTTGGCGCTCCCGCCGAAATCGCACACATAAGCCCGCCATTCTTCGGCTTGGCGGTCGTAAAACAAGTGGGCGGCATAATCGTTGCGCAACAAGCCGTCTCCATGGTCGAAAACAATCATTCCTTCAAACTTTATGTCGAAGACCGAGGGGTCGAGGCTGAACACGCCTTGAGCCGATTGCGCCGTATCCATTCCCCGGCAACTAAATGTAAACCAAAGCCTTCCGTCTTCGATACAGGGGCTTAAATCTTCGTACGACACCAAGCGAATATCGGCCTGCCCCACCCCCGGCGAAAGATACGAACGGGCGCCGCTCACCACCACCGAAGCTTTAAGATTCGACACAATATTAAATGTACATTCGCCGGCAATACCGGGTTTTCGCAAATCCAGTATGTCCTTAAAGTTGTCCTTCACGGCAATATGCCCCAAATAGCGAGCCGTTCCATTTTCGGAGATAAACACCCCCAGCGAGTGCCCATAAAGCTGAACCTGCAACGAGAAAGGCGCGTTGGGCAGCTTATCAGCATACTTTGTTTCGGTAACAAGTTTTGCATCGGCATATATCCTCAGGAATACCCCGGTTTCATTCCCGCCCGATTTGACAAGAACCTGAATCCTGTCCCGAAGTCCCAAGCGGGCAATTTCGATGCCGGTTTCGGAAACTTCGGCGCTGTTGGCGATTGATTCGATGTCTATTTCGTACGTGGCATACGGATTTACGCCGCCCGCATAAATAGTGGCCTGATCTTTTCCGCTTTTTGAGTTGAGGACAAGCTTTCCCTTTTCAATTTTTGCCCGAAACGTAGTATCCGCCTTGGCTTCGTTCGTTTCCGAAAGGGCAAATGCCGGATGCATGGAGTTAAACGCAACAATTTCGGAGGGGACAAATTCACTCAGGTTTATGTTGTTTGAAAAGATGAAACGCCGTACAGCCAAGCGGTTGAATTTCAAATCCATCGGCGTTATATCTTTATCGGCGTTTGGGATATTTTCAGCAAAAATTGGAGTGATGGTCATAATCAGCGCGCATATCAGCAACAGGGACTTTTTCTTTCTCATGGTTTATATTTATTTCAAATTGTTAAAAGCTACACAAAGATACACAAAAAGTTCAAAGTTCAAGGTTTCAGGTTCAAAGTTTAATTCTTAACCGCGGAGTTGCACGGAGGATTTTTCACGGAGTTTATCAAAATGCCACGACCACACATTTGTAGAGACGTGGCGTGCCACGTCTGTTTTTGCGATTGTGTCTGCCCTCGTTTATCGCAAATTATCCACTATTAAAAAATCTGTCAATATATAAAATCAGTTGCACGAATTTGCGTAATCTGCGTAATTTAATCAAGGCAAACATGAAAAATTTTACGGCTTATGCCTTTCGATAAAGTTGCTGATATGAACAGGAGATTCCTCCCTTTGGTCGGAATGACTGTCTCCTTTTGGGGAGAGGGGAGTAGGAAGCGGCGGCTTCGCCGCCGCTTCCTACTCCCTTAAACCACTAATAAGCGAGTCATTCCGACCAAAGGGAGGAATCTCATTCGTAACAGTAGTACTAAAAAAATTCATGCGTTTGCCCTGGTTCTTTAATGACATTTTATGGCACACAACACCTCCCTCGAAGTGATTCTCATCAATCCGAAGAAGTACAACACACCGGTCTTACAGTCTATTGAAAATCTTTGTTATGTCAACCAAGCTAAAAGCTTCTTTCAGAATTTTCAGCACTTCGTTATAAGCCGAAGAACTTTCGTTTACCTCTTCCGTTGTAGTTGTATCGAAAGGATGGCATTCCGATAGATTACTCTTTTGGTTGCTTTCTATGTTGTAAATTTTTGCCATAGTAATATAAATTGAATATTAATCAACTAAAAAGAAAACATTAAATAATCCTAAACCAGATCCGCAATTTGTGTTAATGGCAGAATATTTGCTTTTTTCTCTGCATGTGGCAAATGTAAGGTAAAAAATCCTAATAACAAAGGGGGATTATAACTAAATATATTTTTTAACAAAAACGTAACAACTATGAAGGCAAATTGGTTGCAAACAGATAATTATCAGGGCAATTAATAGTTGTTTATTAGCCATTTATATAATTGATTGAAGGAATTCATCTCAATTTCAACCGAACCCCGAACCAACAGAAATTTATCCTTCGACAAAGCCGTTAGCGAAAAATCCGAGGCGCTTTTTTCGGGCGACACATCCCAGTTATTTCTTCTCAAAAAATTCTTTGTCCAATGGTATAAATTCCCTTCCGCCGTCAAAAATACTGTTCTATCGAAGGTCTTCCGTGGTAAAAAACTCCCTGTTTGTTTATCGAACAGTATGTTTTTCTTGTCCATGAACAAACTCATTGACTCGCTCAACAAAATATCTTCCGTTACACCGCTTTCAAGCCCCCTTTCCCTCGACAGCAACCAAAGGCGGTCGGCAAACAGAAAAGCCGATTCGATGTCGTGAGTAGAGAGCAGTATCGTTTTCTGTTGCGTAAAAGCCAGGTGATGCAACAATTCCATAATTTCGATACGGCTGGCAACATCCAGAAAAGCCGTCGGCTCATCCAACAATATCACGGGGCATTCCTGCGCCAAAGCTTTCGCTATCATTGCTTTCTGCCGTTCGCCATCCGACAGTTCCGCCATATACGATTGCGCCTTGTGGTCGATGCCAACATCCTTTATGGCCTTGTCCACAACGGCGTGGTCGTACCTGGATAATTTCCCGAAAAATCCGGTGTAAGGATAACGTCCCAACGAAACAAGCTGCGAAACAGTAAGCCCGCCGACCGAAGTTTTATCCGTCAGAACAACGCCCAGTTCGCACGACAACTCGCGTTCGCTATACCCGTCCAAGGGTTTTCCGTGCAAATACACCTCGCCGGATAAAGGAAGCTGCATGGCGCTCAATGTCCGCAGCAAAGTCGATTTTCCTACGCCATTAGGCCCCAGCAAACAAGTTAATTCTCCGGCATTCAGCTCTACCGAAAGATTATCGTACAGCCTCAGGCCTTCGCGGTGTGGCGTGCCGGGATAGCCTATGCTTATGTTGTTTGCTGATATAATTATTTTGTTCATTATTTTATTATTTCCGGTTGCCATATTAAATACAAAACACAGCATATAGCGGCACTGATTTTATCCCATTTTCAAACCCAAAATTCTTCTTCGAGATGCGGATACCATAAGCCGACTTGTATTTTTCCATAAATATACCCAAACTTTTGGAACGCACTCTAATGCCGCTTTTGACTTCTATGGGAATCACGTCAACACCTTTCTGGATAACAAAATCAACCTCGGCAGTATTCTCATTTTTCCAATAGAGCAAGGGGATTAAATTGGCGGCAAACGATTGTGCCACATAATTTTCTGCAATTGCACCCATAAACGGGCTATCTGTTTCAAGAGGCGATAAGATAGCTTGCGCCACTACTCCCGACTGCATGACAAGCATACCCACATCCGACATGTAGAGTTTGAAGTCGCTCAAATCAACATAGACTTTGATGGGCATAGTTCCTTGAGTTGTTTTCCGGCATTTCAGAATAACGCCTGCATACTTGAGCCAAGCTATTGATTCGCCAAATATGGTAGCGCTGCCCCCTTTTTGTACAACATTGTACTGAAACTTGTGATTTTCTTTTGCCAACTGGGCGGGGATAGATTCGTAGCAGGCGCGTATCTTGATGCTGGTAGCAGGTTCGGCATATTTCGACATATCGGCAATATATTCATTCAATATTCTGTTCTGAATATCCGAAACAGCCACAAAACTATTGGTCGCTATAAATTCTTTAACAGCAGCAGGCATACCGCCAACAATCAGGTATTGATTGTAGAAGTCTATAGCCATCGAATGCACATCCAAGGGCTTGTCAGACTCGTAATGCGCCCGAATAAGATTGGCAAAATTTTCTCGTCCTACCGCCCATAAAAACTCCTCAAAGTCCATTGAAAATAGATTTATCTCATCTACTTTACCAACGGGGAATGAGTATTTTTTGCGGTTGACAGCCACCCCAAGCAACGAGCCAGCAGCCACAATATGGTATTCGGGAGCCTGTTCGCAAAAGTATTTCAATGAGGTCAGAGCCCTTTCACAGGCTTGAATCTCATCGAATACGACTAAAGTTTTACCCTGAATAATCCGCTGTGAATGGGCTGATTCTAAATATTGAATGATAGGTACAGGAGTGATATTTTCCTCGAATTTCTCTACCAAAGCTTTGTCGGTTTCGAGATTGACAATGATGTAGTTGTCAAACTCTTGCTTGCCGAACTCTTGCAAAATATAGCTTTTACCCACCTGACGCGCCCCATTAACAATCAAAGGCATTCTGCCCGGCTTACTTTTCCATTTGACTAATTCGTCATAGATTTTTCTTCTCATGTAGGTCCAATTTTCCACAAATATACATTTATCTATGGAAAAATCAAAATTTCACATACTTTTCCATAGATAAAGTTCCGAAACGACTGTTTTTCTTGCTGGTTTGGTATAATACGGGCATGGACTGCAAGCTCAGGGCAAACCTTGAAAAAATTTAGTACTACTGTTACGAATAAGATTCCTCCCTTTGGTCGGAATGACTCGCCTATTGGCGGTTTAAGGGATGGGGAAGTGGCGGCTTCGCCGCCACTTCCCCATCCCCTCTCCCAAAAGGAGGCCGTCATTCCGACCAAAGGGAGGAATCTCCTGTTCATATCAGCAACTTTACCAAAAGGCATAAGACGTAAAATTTTTCATGCGTTTGCCCTAACTGCAAGCTCTGCATTTTGGGCAGGCGAACCCTGCCCCTACGATTGCGTATGCTAATCGCAATTATCAAAATGCTTTCAAACTCATATCTTTTACGGGGGCCGAATAGATGATGGCGCCCGAGGAAATAAAATCTACCCCTGTTTCGGCTATCGCCCTCACCGATTCTTTTGTTATTCCGCCCGAAGCTTCGGTCTGCGCTTTGCCGTTGATTAGTTGTACGGCCTGTTTCATTTCTTCAAGCGACATATTATCGAGCATAATTACATCTACGGCGTTGGTGGACATGGCTTCCTTCACTTCGTCCATGTTGCGGGTCTCCACTTCTATCCTGAGTTTCAGGTTTTTTTCCTTTAAATACCCGAGCGTTGCCGAAACCGATTTTGTGATGCTGCCTGCATAATCGTTGTGATTGTCCTTCAGCATAATCATATCGAAGAGGCCGTAGCGGTGGTTTTGTGCGCCACCTATATATACCGCCCATTTTTCGCACATCCTGAAGTTGGGCGTGGTTTTCCGGGTATCCAGTATCTTGGTATTGGTGTCGGCCACCAGAGTTATTATTTCGCGGGTTGAAGTGGCTATTCCGCTCATTCGCTGCATACAATTGAGTACAAGCCGTTCTGTTGTTAGAATTGAGCGGGCAGAACCTGTTACGGTGAAAGCCACATCGCCTTTCACAACCCTATCGCCATCCCTCCTGAAAATATCCAGCTTTAAATGGCTATCGTAATACCGAAAAATTTCGACTGCCATATCCACTCCGGCTAAAACGCAATCGTCTTTGATCAGGAGTTTTGCCCGCTGCTGCATGGATGCGGGAACACTCGCCAAAGTAGAATGGTCGCCCTCGCCAACATCTTCTTTTATGGCCTCGGCTATGAAATGGCGCAGATTGGCGCTTGTAACGTAGGACGGTCTATGCATTTTTATCCAAATCTTTATTGTAAAACGCTCCTCTGTTTTCTTTTTGTTCGATGCTTTGCGTAATAATAAGGAAGGCGATGCTCACCAGATTCCTCAATTCGGAAAGTTGCGGGGACAGTATCGAAAGATTATAAATCTCTTTTACCGCCCTGTATATTTCCTCTTCCTTTATTTTGGCGAGTTTCAACCGCTCGTTGCTGCGGACAATACCTACCAGGTCGCTCATCAGGGTTTGCAATTCGCGGCGGAGATAGCTGAGGAGCACCATTTCTTCATTCACCTGCAATCCTTCCTGATTCCATTCGGGCACCTTATGCAGATTCGTATAGTTGAAATTGTCTTCGTTCAGGCGTTCCAATGTTTTTAGCGCCGAGCGGTGCGCAAACACCAAAGCCTCGAGTAATGAGTTCGATGCCAGGCGATTAGCGCCATGCAATCCGGTATTGGAACATTCGCCCACGGCAAACATATTTTTTATGGTGCTTTGTCCGAATAAATCGACGTCGATTCCGCCACACAGGTAGTGGCTGGCCGGAACCACCGGAATCAGGTCTTTAAACATATCCAGTCCGGCGTCTTTACATTGCTGATAAATGTTGGGGAAATGGGCCATAAAGCGGTCGTGATCCAAGTGGCGGCAGTCGAGGCAAACGTGGTCGTCGCCGCGCAATTTCATTTCGTTGTCAATTGCCCGGGCTACAATGTCGCGCGAAGCAAGTTCCTCGCGGGCATCGTATTTATGCATAAAAGGTTTGCCCGATACCGTGCAAAGCTTTGCCCCAAATCCGCGAACAGCCTCCGAGATAAGCGATAACTGTCCCGGCTTGTTGCTGTAAAATGCAGTGGGATGGAATTGGATAAATTGCATGTTGCTTATTCTGGCTTTTGCCCTGTGCGCCAGTCCTATACCATCGCCGGTAGCGATAATAGGATTGGTGGTATTTTTATACACATGCCCGCATCCGCCGGTGGCCATCATCGTTATTTTGGCCGACATCTTTTTGATTTTCTGCGTTTTAATGTCCAGCACATAAGCTCCGTAGCAATTCAGGTTATATTTATCGAAAGACTCTCCTTCTATGTGATGTTCGGTGATGAGGTCAATAACATAGTGGTGATTTAAGAGTTCAACGTTCTCGAAAGCGGTGATAGCGCTCAACAATGCCCGTTCTATTTCGGCGCCCGTAATGTCTTTGTAGTGCACCACCCTGTTTTCGGTATGGCCGCCTTCGCGTCCCAGGTCGTAGGTTTGCTTGTCGTTTTTATCAAAGTTTGCGCCCCATTCCACTATTTCCTTTATACGTTCGGGGCCTTCCCTGACAACGGTTTCTACCGCTTCGGGGTTGCAAAGCCCGCCTCCGGCGCGCAAGGTATCCTGAATATGCTTCTCGAAGCTGTCTCTGGCAAAATCGGTTACCACCGCTACCCCACCCTGGGCGTATTTGGTGTTCGATTCTTCGTCGTCGGATTTTGTTATGATTGTTATTTTTGCATCAGGTTTTTTCTGTGCAATTTTTAATGCATAAGATAGTCCCGAAATGCCGGAACCTATTACAAGTACATCTGTATATATCATCTGTTTCTATTTAATCTTTTGAGATAGCTCTAGCATTCTATTGATTGGACGCAAGGCCTTTAAGCGGAGATTTTCGTCGAGCGTAATTTCCGGCAATTCGTACTTCATGCACAAATACAATTTCCGCATTGTGTTGAGTTTCATAAACTGGCATTCGCCGCAATTGCATGTTTCGTCCTGCACTTTGGCCGGAATCAGTTTTTTATGCGGGGCGCGTTTTTGCATCTCGTGCAGGATGCCTTCTTCAGTCGCCACAATAAACTCATCGGCCTCATCCTGAATAACATAGTCGAGCAGGCGCGCCGTTGACCCGATAAAATCGGCCACCTGAAGCACCGGCTTTTGCGCTTCGGGATGTGCAATGAGTTTGGCTTGTGGATTGTCCAGCATTTGTTGAGCGATTCGTTCCAGCGAAAACGCTTCGTGTACATAGCAAGCGCCATCCCAAAGTACCATATTTCGCCCCGTAACCTGATTCAGGTAGCGTCCGAGGTTGCGGTCGGGAGCGAAAATAATTTGCTGCTCCCTGGGCAGGGAATTAATAATGTGTTCGGCATTGGAGGAGGTTACTATAATATCGCTTTCGGCTTTTACGGTTATATCGCAGTTGATGTAACTAACCACAATGGCCTCGGGATATTTTTTCCGGAACTCCCTTAAGGCCTCGCCCGAACACGAATCGGCCAAGGTACATCCGGCCTGCGTATCGGGCAGAACCACTTTTTTGCCGGGATTGAGTATTTTTGCCGTTTCGGCCATGAAATGCACGCCACAGAAAACGATTAAATCGGCGTTTGTTTTTTCGGCAGCGCGTGCCAACTGGAGGCTATCGCCCAAAAAATCGGCTATATCCTGTATGTCTCCGGTTTGATAATAGTGAGCCAGAATAATCGCATTTTTCTCTTTTCGCATCCGGTTAATCTCTTCAACCAGATTAATTCCTTCGGGAATATGGATGTCCAAAAACCCTTTGTCTGGCAATTCGGCAATAGTTTTTTCTAATATCGACATGGTTGTTTAAACTTGAATCAGGCCTCTAAATTACAAGAAATATATCGAATGTAGTGCGCTTTTTTATGTAATTATTTTAAATTGTCTATAAACCAAGGTATTACAAAGGGAGAAAAATTTCTTTAATGAGAATAATATGCCAATGGAAATAATGCAGGGTCGTGTCGTACCGCGACTAGATTGCCTGGAAGATTGCGGGCTTGACCCGCAATCTCCTCACGCAGCCATGCCCATTAGCGTAGCTTTTTATTTGCTAATTACCGAATTTGCTAATTTGCTAATTAATTACGAAGTTAAATATTACAAAAAACAGGTGCCGGAAACCCGTAATTGTTCAGCCTATATTGCAATATAGGTATAAAAAACCTAGCTTTGTGAGTTTTTGGTATGATTTTGTCGAAAGGCGCTGCATCGTCGCTTTCTTTAACAGGAAACAGGCGGGAGGATGGGTGTTTACTTTTCGGCATAAAATCGTGAAATCAGTTATAAATAAATAAGATATAAGAATCGATGAAAACAACAATTGAAGAACGCTGGGGAACGCATCCGAATGACGTAAAAAAATACGACACAGCGCAATTACGCAAGGAATTCCTCGTAGAAAAACTATTTGCCCCCAATGAAGTCCTGATGACTTACACACACAACGACCGCTTAATCATTGGCGGAGCGCTTCCGGTGAGCGAAAACCTCAGGCTGGAAACCGTTGATTTGGTTAAATCGGAATATTTCTGCGAACGCAGAGAGCTGGGTATCATCTGTATCGAAGGCGAAGGTTCGGTGATTGTGGACGGCAAAGAATACAACATGGCATTCAAGGATGCGATATATGTTGGTCGCGGTTCAAAGGAAGTGATTTTCAAAAGTAAAGATCACGTTTATCCGGCCAAATTTTATTTTGCTTCCTCTCCGGCACACAAAGCGTACCCTACCGCTCAGATTACCGCCGAAATGCGCCGGACAAGAGACTTAGGTTCTCCGGCAACCTCCAACGCCCGCTTGCTGAACCAATTGGTATTGAGCGAAATAGTTCCTTGCTGCCAGTTGCAAATGGGAATGACCGAGTTGAAAGAAGGAAGCGTTTGGAATACCATGCCTCCGCATACACACTCGCGCCGCATGGAAGCTTACTTCTACTTCAAAATCCCGGATAAACAAGCTGTTTGCCACTTTATGGGCGAACCGCAAGAAACCCGTCATATTTTTATGGGAAATGAACAGGCTGTCATTTCGCCATCCTGGTCTATCCACTCGGCTGCCGGTACAAGCAACTATACCTTTATTTGGGCGATGTGCGGCGAAAACCTCGACTATGACGATATGGATACGTTTACAGCCGATAAATTGAAATAACATTTTGTAATACATAATAAAAGTAACACACATGAAAAGGACAGTTTATTTATTTTTATTTGCGGCTGCTTTGCTCGTTTCCTGCGCATCGAAAAACGAATTGAAGGTAGTGGTTGGCAACCCCAATGATGTGGATCGCCAAAGCGAGTTGGTTGAAATTCCGGTTAGCGCTGTGGAAGCGAAAGTGAAACTTAGCGAGGCGGAACCTGCTTATATTGTAAAAAATGTGCAGGGCGAAGTTGTACCATCTCAGATAACATCTGACGGAAAAATCATTTTCCAGTCGAACCTGAAAGGAAAAGAGACTTCTATCTTTTATGTTACAGCCGGAGTAGCTCAAGAATACAAGGCTAAAACTTACGGACGTTTCATATCGGAACGCAAAGACGATTTTGCCTGGGAAAACGACCGCGTTGCATTTCGCGCATACGGCCCGTCGCTGGTCGAAATAGACGGCCCCAGCAACGGTATTGATGCCTGGTACAAACGCACAAACGAACTGGTTGTGGATAAATGGTACAAAGACGATTTGGCCGGAGTTTCCTCCTACCACGAAGACCACGGCGAAGGCCAGGACAACTACGATGTAAAACGTTCGCTTGGAGCAGGAGCCATGGCGCCTTATGTAAACGATACGCTTTGGTTGAACGAAAACTATGCATCGCAAGAAGCGCTGGACAATGGCCCGCTTCGCACCACATTCAAGTTGACATACAAGGATATTACGGTGGACGGCAAAACCTTTAGCGAAACCCGCACCATTTCTATTGACGCCGGTTCGCAATTCTCCAAAGTAACTCAGGAGTATGGCACAGACGCGCCTATTGCTGTTGCAGCCGGAATTGTTAGACGAAACGAAAGCGATTCTACTTCGGTTATTGCTTCGCCGGAAAGCAAGTATGTCATCTATTCGCAACCGGTTAGCCCCGTAGTGGACAATGTTTATCTGGCAGTGGTATTCCCCAGCGGAATAGAAAAAAGCGAAGTGAATACTTACTCCATCGAACATGCTATCTCGAAACAATTGCAGACTTATTCGCATGTGTTGGCTGTTACTACCTACACACCCGGTACTCCCGTTGTGTATTACACCGGCTTTGGCTGGTCGAAGTTTGGTTTCCCAACGGCAGATGATTTCCAAAAATATGTAGCGGATTTCGCAACGGCATTGAAAGAGCCGCTGGTGGTAAAATATTAAAAAAATAAAGAAGAGGCTGTGTCAACAGCCTCTCTCTATACCTGTCATTGCGGGCTTGACCCGCAATCTCCCAGCAAAATCAGGAGATTGTAAAACACATGGATGGCAGGCCTTTGACAATTATTGTTGAACTATTTGTAGAGAATAACTAAGAAAATTAATGAAAAAAGTAGTAACGTTCGGAGAGATTATGTTGCGATTGGCAACGCCCGGTTATCAACGTTTTATCCAGTCGAACAATTTGAATGCCACTTTTGGCGGTGGCGAAGCCAATGTAGCCGTATCCTTGTCCAACTACGGCATTCCAACCGATTTTGTGAGCCGCTTGCCGAAAAATGATATTGGCGAATGGTGCATATCCGACCTGCGGAAATACAATGTGGGAGTGAGCAATATCCTCAGAGGTGGCGACCGTGTAGGCATCTACTTCCTCGAAACAGGAGCCGTATCGC
>NZ_BAAHWV010000018.1:0-72013 GCF_054601255.1 Viscerimonas tarda
GCAGCAAAGAAACTTACGAGGGTGCAGATGAATGGAAGAATTTCACCCATATACAAGATGATATTGTATCGTCCGTTGAGGCTATCATTTCCAACGATCCCGTTATTTCCGCGCAATATTACAATCTGCTTGGCGCAAAGGTATTGCATCCGCAGCAAGGCCGTATTTATACCGTGAAAAAATCGCACCAATCTGGTAACCAATTAATTAGAAAATTGATATATTAGTAGAGACGTGGCGTGCCACGTCCGTTATTTACTTCTGACGCACAGGCTTGCAGCTTGTGCTCCAGCAACGAATTGGCAAAAACACGAACAATATTTCCAAGCCTAAAAATGTAACCTGTTGATTTACAGAATACTGCAAATATTAGTAAAATTGTATCTTATAATTATAGATAAATGAATATCTATAATTATAAGATTTTTTGCAGCTAAATAATATGCTGTAATCACTCTGATAAATTATATATGATATATAGTTACACCTGTTTCTATAATTATTTGTAATAAATTGATAATAATATTATTACAGCAATATAAAATGTTGATTTTAGAAGAAAATTAAATTACATAAATTGTATATATCTACTTATAGGAATATATAGAATAATAAGAGAAAAAAGGTTTTTGAAGATACATCGTTTAAACCCGCATAAATCCCTACAAGTTCATTGGCGATTTTAAATATTAAAACCTCAGATGATTAAAAACAGGGGATAATCCTTTATCGGATTGGCCTAGCGTATTTATTGTAAGTGGGTTATCTATGTGAAAGCAGGTGATAATTCAACAGCAAATTGCCATATAGAACATGGGCAAGAGTGGCTGTATTGAAAGTATTTTTGAACGCTAATTACGCAGATTACGCAAATTATCGCAATTTATTTATTGTTGAAATTCAATTAGATAAGAAAAAGATATAGTAGTTTATTTGCGTAAATTTGTGTAATCTGCGTAATTAGCGTTCTTTTGCGCGCAGCTTTTGTGCAAAAAATAAAAAAAAGGCTGTCTCAAAAGTCTTTTTCTGAGCTTGTCATTGGCTCAGGCCGATTTACGCTCCGCTCCAATTGCGGGCTCCGACCCGCAATCTCCTGACATTCAGCTGATGTTTGTTAGGAGATCCCGTGTCAAGCACGGGATGACAGACTTATGAGACAGCCCCTTCGCTATTTTGTAGCGATATAGTTGCCTTATTGTTTTTCGATATAATCGGTAACAACTGCCGATGTTAGCCCCATGTTGGAGAACCCTCCATCGTGGAACAGGTTCTGCATGGTTACTTTGCGCGTGAGGTCGGAGAACATGACGATGCAATAATCGGCACATTCTTCGGCGTTGGCATTACCCAGCGGCGACATTTTTTCGGCAAAATCGAAGAATGCGTTCATGCCTCCAATACCTTGTCCGGCAGTGGTGAGCGTAGGCGATTGCGAAATGGTGTTCACCCGCACGCCCTTGTCGCGTCCGTAAACATAGCCGAAGCTACGTCCGATTGATTCCAACAGCGCCTTGGCATCGGCCATGTCGTTGTATCCGGTAAATGTGCGTTGAGCGGCAATGTGCGTTAAAGCCAATACCGATCCACCATCGGCAATGGCATCCAGTTTTTTGGCTACCTGCATCATCTTGTGGAAAGAGACAGCCGAGATATTCAGGGTTTTATCATAAAATCCATAATCAAGGTCGTCGTAGTTGCGTCCTTTACGCACATTCGGAGACATTCCGATGGAGTGAAGCACGAAATCAATTTTTCCACCTAATATTTCCTGCGACTGAATAAAAACTTGTTCCAAATCTTCCACGCTGGTTGCATCGGCAGCTATAACCTGCGCATTCAACTTTTCGGACAAAGCGTTTGTTTCACCCATTCTCACAGCTATTGCCGTATTGGACAATGTTATTATAGCGCCCTGTTCAACGGCCTTTTCAGCAACCTTCCATGCGATTGATTTATCATTCAAGGCGCCGAAAATAATTCCTCTTTTTCCCTTTAATAAATTGTAACTCATTTCTTTGTATCCTTTTAATGTGAATAATACCTTTATCTTTTTGAAATAAAATCAGCACAAAAGTAGTAAAAATGTGCAATAATTTATCTTCTTTGGAAAAATATCCGTGTTTTGCAGATTCAACTTCTAAATTTTGTTTATATCTACAGTCATTCAAAAAACACCAAATAAATTTGAATATTGCAGGAATAAGGTTATTTTTGCAGCCTGTAAAAATTTACAGTCGGAAAGCGAAAGCTCTGATAATCAAATTTGGAATAATAATTATACAATTAATATATAACGAAGATGAATACATCTCTTACTAATGTAGATAGTGTTAATGCTATCATTCAAATCACCATTAACAAGCCCGACTACGAAGAAAAAGTAGAAAAATCATTGAAAACATTCCGTCAGAAAGCAACTGTTCCGGGTTTCCGTCAGGGACATGTTCCGGCGGGAATGGTCAAAAAGATGTATGGAAAATCTATTTTGTCGGAAGAAATAAACAACCTGGTCGGCGAAACTTTATACAAATATATTCAAGACAACAAATTGAATGTTTTGGGCGAGCCGCTTCCCAACCTGGAAAAGCAACAGCCAATTGATTTTGAAGCAGGCGAAGATTTCGATTTCTTTTTCGATTTGGCTTTGGCTCCCGAAATAAAATTGGCTCTCAGCAAAAAAGATAAGGTCGATTTCTATAAGATTGCTGTTGATGATGAGTTGATTGACAAACAAATAGGCTCATTCAAAGCGAACTATGGAAAATACGAAACCATAACAGACGAAGCTGCCGCAGAAACCGATTTGCTGAAAGGTGAAATCCGTGAACTGGAAGATGGACAAGTTAAGGAAGGCGGCATTTTTGTGGACAATGGCGTGCTGATGCCCTCGTATGTGAAAGAAGAAACCGAAAAAGCCAAGTTTGCAAATGTCAAGCTGGGCGATGTTGTGGTTATCAACCCCGGAAAAGCATACAATGGAAACGAAGCCGAAATAGCCTCGTTCCTGCACATCGAAAAAGACAAAGTAGAATCTATCGCTCCCGAATTTTCTTTTACCGTGAAAGAAATTACACGTTACAAAGAAGCTGAATTGGGACAAGAATTGTACGACAAGGTGTTTGGCGAAGGCATTGTTACTACTGAGGCCGATTTCAGACTGAAAGTGAAAGAAAATATCGCCGAACAATTTACTCCCGAAAGCAACTATAAATTCTTGATTGATGCGCGTAAACTGCTGGAGAAAAAAGCAGGCGATGTACAATTCCCCGATGCATTCCTTAAAAGATGGTTGCTGGTTTCGGGAAAAGACAAAACCCAGGAATCGGTAGAAGCTGATTATCCGAAAATTGTTGAAGACCTGAAATTCCACCTCATCAAAGAACAAATAGTAAAAGACAACGACCTGAAAATTGAGGAAGCAGACATGTTGGCTGCTGCACAGAATGCAACCAAAGCACAATTTGCACAATACGGCATGATGAATCTTCCCGCTGACATACTCGAAAACTATGCCGGCGAAATGCTGAAGAACAAAGAAACAGCCCGCAACCTGGCCGACCGCGTTATAGAAGAAAAAATTACAGGGGTCTTGAAATCGACTTTAGGACTAAATGAAAAAGAAATTTCGGTTGACGATTTCAAAAAACTCTTTGAAGAAGCTTGATAAACTTCGATAAAAGAGCCTGAATTTTTCGAGAAGAGAGGTTTTAGACCAAATTTTTTTTATATTAGCAAAGTTTTAATTTGTTTGTTTCAATTTTTTATTCATAACTTTGTTTAATAGAGAAAAGGATTGGCATAAAACCTTTCTTTGTATCTTGACATTCGATAAAAATAGGACTATTAAAAAAACGATACAACGATGAATGATTTTAAGAAATATGCAACAAAGCATCTGGGACTGAATAGCTTAGGTCTTGAGAAATATATGGATATAACCAGCAGTTATATCTCGCCGACAATTATTGAAGAACGTCAGTTGAATGTGGCGCAAATGGATGTGTTCTCCCGATTGATGATGGATCGCATTATTTTTCTGGGAACAGCTATCGACGAATACGCCGCCAACGTTATTCAGGCACAACTCCTATACCTCGATTCTGCCGATTCGGGGAAAGATATATCCATCTACATCAATTCGCCCGGAGGGTCGGTGTATGCCGGTTATGGCATATACGACACCATGCAGTTTATCGGCAGCGATGTATCGACTATCTGCACCGGTATTGCCGCATCCATGGCAGCAGTGCTTTTGGTGGCAGGACAAAAAGGAAAACGCTTCGCGCTGAAACATTCGCGGGTTATGATACACCAACCACTGGGCGGCGCACAAGGCCAAGCCTCCGATATTGAGATTACGGCGCGCGAAATAGCAAAAGTGAAGCAGGAACTGTATCAAATCATCGCCGATCATTCGGGAAAACCGATAGAAGACGTTGCCAGAGATTCGGACCGCGATTACTGGATGAATGCTGTGGAAGCAAAAGAATATGGTATGATTGATGATATATTGACACGGAAATAAGACATGGCAGCAAAAAAAGCGAACGATTACTGCAGTTTCTGCGGACGCAGCGACAAGGAGGTAAACTTATTAATTGCCGGCATTTCGGGTCATATATGCGATAGCTGTGTGGAACAGGCCTACCTGATTGTAAAAGAGTCGTTGGAGGCCGAAAACAATACGGGGCTCGACAAAAACAACCTGCCCACGCCTCAGCAGATAAAAGAATTTCTCGATTCTTATATCATTGGGCAAGATGATGCGAAGCGATACCTGTCGGTGTCGGTTTACAACCATTACAAGCGTTTGATACAAAACGCCGATGACGATGGCGTTGATATAGAAAAGTCTAATATTATTATGGTAGGGCCTACCGGAACAGGAAAAACCCTGCTGGCGCGTACCATAGCGAAAAAATTGCATGTACCCTTTGCCATTGTCGATGCAACCGTGCTCACCGAGGCCGGATATGTAGGCGAAGACATCGAAAGCATCCTGACCCGTTTGTTGCAGGCTGCCGATTATGATGTGCCCGCTGCCGAACGTGGTATAGTTTTCATCGACGAAATAGATAAGATTGCCCGCAAGGGTGATAATCCCTCCATCACCAGAGACGTGAGCGGCGAAGGCGTGCAACAGGGCTTGCTGAAATTGTTGGAAGGTTCGGTTGTGAACGTGCCCCCGCAAGGCGGACGTAAACACCCCGAACAACGCATGATTGCGGTTGACACAAAGAATATATTGTTCATTTGTGGCGGAGCTTTCGACGGCATAGAGCGGAAAATTGCGCAACGCCTCAACACACAGGTGGTAGGTTATGCCTCATCGAAAAAGAATGCCGATATAGACCGAAGCAACTTTTTGCAATACATCACGCCTCAGGACTTGAAATCGTTTGGCCTTATCCCCGAAATTATCGGGCGATTGCCCATACTAACCTATCTGAATGCGCTCGACAGGGCTGCTTTGCGGAGAATATTGACCGAACCCAAAAACTCAATCATCAAACAATACGTCAAATTGTTCAGGATGGACGATGTTGCATTGACATTCGATGAAGAGGTTTTTGAGTACATTGTCGATAAGGCGGTTGAATATAACCTGGGGGCGAGGGGATTGCGCTCGATTGTGGAAACCATTATGATGGATGCCATGTTCACCATTCCTTCCACAAAAGAACAGAAGCTGTATGTAACAAGAGAATATGCGGAAGAACGTCTCGAGAAGTCGCACCTGAATAGATTAAAAGCCTCATAATAAACCCCGAAGAAAAAGGGTTGAAGAGATAAATATATTTTAACAAATATTATTTGCATTCTAAACGTAAAATATACTAAATTAACTGGCCGAAAAATAACAACCTTAAATATCGGGAACAGCATTGTTTATGCAAGATAAAAGCGACATACTCATACAGGAAGTAAAAAAATATTTTGGATTTGATACCTTCAAGGGAAACCAGAAAGCTATCATTTACAATATTTTGGAAGGTAATGATACCTTTGTCCTTATGCCCACCGGCGGAGGGAAATCGCTTTGTTATCAATTGCCGGCGCTAATGACCGAAGGTACAGCCGTTGTTATTTCGCCGCTGATTGCCCTGATGAAAAATCAGGTGGATGCAATGAGGCACTTTAGCGAAGAGGATGGAATTGCCCATTTCATCAATTCATCGCTGACAAAAGGCGCTATCGAACAGGTTAAAGCCGATATTGTGGCAGGGAAGACAAAACTGTTGTTTGTTGCACCCGAATCGCTCACAAAGGAAGAAAATGTAGATTTTCTCAAAAATGCAAATATTTCGTTTTATGCCATAGACGAGGCGCACTGTATTTCGGAATGGGGACACGATTTTCGTCCTGAGTACAGGCGGATACGGCCTATAATCAACGAAATAGGCAAGCGTCCTATCATTGCGCTGACAGCTACGGCAACCCCAAAGGTGCAAAACGATATACAAAAAAATCTCGGAATGATTGACGCTAAAGTGTTTAAGTCGTCATTCAACCGCGAGAACCTGTATTACGAAATTCGCCGTAAAACCGAGAATATCGACAGGGACATTATCCGGTATATCCGTTCTCAACCGGGCAAGTCGGGCATTGTATATTGCCTGAGCCGGAAAAGAGTGGAGGAGTTTACCGAAATTCTGAAAGCCAACCAAATTAATGCCTTACCCTATCACGCAGGCCTCGACAGTAGCATCCGCGGCGAAAATCAGGATGCCTTTCTGATGGAAAAAGCCGATGTGATTGTTGCCACCATTGCCTTTGGTATGGGCATCGACAAGCCGGATGTGCGCTACGTGATTCATTATGATATTCCCAAAAGTCTGGAGGGATATTATCAGGAAACAGGGCGTTCGGGACGTGATGGAGGCGAAGGCCGGTGTATTGCATTCTATGCATACAAGGATTTGCAAAAACTGGAGAAATTTATGCAAGGCAAACCTGTCGCCGAACAGGAAATAGGTAAGCAACTATTATTAGAAACGGCTGCATACGCCGAAACGGCAGCGTGTAGAAGAAGAGTTCTTCTGCATTATTTCGGCGAAGAATACAATCAAAGTAACTGTGGTAATTGTGACAATTGTTTAAACCCTAAAAAGCAGGTGGAAGCACAAGAATTATTATTAACTGCAATCGAAGCTATCGTTGCATTAAAAGAAAAGTTTAAATCGGAGTACGTTATAAATATTTTAAGAGGAAAAGAAACTTCTGAAATAGAAACTTACGGCCATCAAACCCTCGAAGTTTTCGGCTCGGGAGACGATGTCGACGAAGATACATGGAATGCCGTGATTCGTCAGGCGCTGGTAGAAGGCTATCTTGACAAAGACATCGAAAACTACGGTTTGCTCAAAGTGTCGAAAAAAGGAAAAGCTTTCCTGAAAAAACCGGTCTCCTTTAAAATTGCCCAGGAGGAGGATATGGATGAAGACGACGGCGACGATGTTGTGGTAAAAAACGGAGGTATCTCCGCTGTCGATCCTGTTTTGTTCTCTATCATGAAAGATTTGAGGAAAAAAATGTCGAAGAAACTGAATGTTCCTCCCTACGTTATTTTTCAGGATCCCTCGCTCGAGGCCATGGCAACTATCTATCCGATTACGCTGGATGAGCTTCAAAATATTCCGGGAGTAGGCGCCGGTAAAGCAAAAAGGTATGGCGCCGAGTTTGTGGCGCTAATCAAAAAGCATGTCGAGGAAAACGAAATAGAACGTCCCGAGGATTTAAGAGTAAAAACCGTAGCCAACAAATCGAAACTGAAGGTGGCTATTGTTCAGAGCATCGACCGGAAAGTCGCCCTTGATGATTTGGCCGAATCCAAATGCATAGAATTTTCCGAACTCTTGGCCGAGGTGGAAGCAATCGTTTATTCGGGTACAAAAATAAATATCGACTACTTTTTGGAGGAAGTCATCGACGAAGATCATATTGCCGACATTTTCGACTATTTTCAGGAAGCGGAATCCGATGATTTGGAGAGCGCTATAAAGGAACTTGGCATGTACACCGAAGACGAAATACGCTTGGTCAGAATTAAGTTTATCTCCGACATGGCCAACTAAGATGAAGAAAAAAGCTGTTTTTCCGGGAACATTCGACCCGTTTACGGTCGGCCATTATTCGCTTGTCGAAAGAAGCTTGCAATTGGTGGACGAAATTGTGATTGCCATTGGCATAAACGAAACGAAGAAAAGCTATTTCCCCCTCGAAAAACGGATAGAGATGATTCGGAATCTTTACGCCCAACATCCCGGGGTAACAGTAGATACATACGCCGGTTTGACGGTTGACTTTGTGAAAAAAACAGGCGCTTGTTGCCTGATCAGGGGAATCAGAACGGTAAACGACTTTGAATACGAAAAAACCATAGCCGATATGAACCGCCAGTTATCGGGCATAGAAACATTGGTCTTGTTCACCGAACCCGGATTTACGCATATCAGTTCTACTGTTGTAAGGGAACTCCTGTCATACGGACACGATATTAGCGATTTTATTCCGAAAGGAATGAAATTGTAAAGACAAAATATTTTGTTACTTTTGTAAACCTAAAAACATCAGTTAGTTGCGATTGATAAAACAAATCAATGTGGATGCTTGCTGTACTTATATAAACAAAGATGAAATATAATTCAATTAAGTCGCTATGTATTGCCATTTGTTTTGTGGGATGCAGCCATGTAGCTTTTGCCCAGCAGTTCGGAATAAGTGAGGCTATCCAAAAACTAACCACCGCAGCTACTATTATAGAAAGAACATACGTTGACGATATAGATAACGACAAACTGTCGGAAGATGCCATCATAGCCATTCTGGAAAAGCTCGATCCGCATTCGAGTTACATCAAAGCCAGCGAACTGAAGGAAGTAAACGAACCCTTGGAAGGCAATTTCGACGGCATCGGCGTTTCGTTCAATATGGTGAGCGATACGCTTTTTATTATTGAAACCATTGCAGGCGGCCCTTCGGAAAAGGTAGGCATCTTGTCGGGAGACCGCATTATTCAGGTGGAAGATTCGATTATCGCCGGCGTAAAAATGACGACTAAAACCATAATGAAGCACCTCCGCGGCCCCAAAGGCACTGTTGTGAACATAAAAGTATTGCGGAGAGGCGTAAAAGACCTGTTAGATTTCCGAATTACACGCGATAAAATACCCATTCATAGTTTGGATGCTTCTTATATGATAGATTCCAAAACAGGCTATATAAAACTGAGCCGTTTTGGGGCAAATACTTACAGGGAATTTAAAGATGCTTTCATCCAATTGCAACAAAAGGGAATGCTGAATCTTGTACTCGATTTGCAGGGTAATGGCGGCGGCTATCTTCAAACGGCCATAGACTTGGTGAATGAGTTCCTTACCGAAAATAAATTGATTGTATATACCGAAGGCAAGCATCAGTTGCGTGTAAGCGAATATTCTAAATCGAAGGGTGTATTTGAAAATGGAAAACTGGTGGTCTTGGTCAACGAAGGCTCGGCATCGGCTAGCGAAATCCTTTCGGGAGCCATTCAGGATTGGGACAGAGGCGTGATTGTCGGACGCAGAACTTTTGGAAAAGGGGTGGTACAAAGGCAGTTCCCCTTGCCGGGCGGTTCGGCCATGCGTTTAACCGTAGCCCGCTATTACACCCCTACGGGCCGGTGCATCCAGAAACCTTATACAAACGGGGACAAAGAATCGTACAACGAAGACCTTATCAATCGCTACAATCACGGCGAAATGATGTCGGCGGACAGCATTCATTTTCCCGATTCGTTGAAGTACCAGACAATGGTAAACAAACGCACCGTATATGGCGGCGGCGGCATTATGCCCGACTACTTTGTGCCGATAGATACCTTGACTACATTTCATCAGCAACTTATAGCAAAAGGCTTGATTCATAAGCTTTATCTGGCCGAAGCAGATAATCACCGCAAAGACTTGCTGGCAAAATACCCCTCTATTGAGGCATACCGGAAAAACTACACCACCGGTAAAGCTGTTCTGGATAAACTGCTGAGCATGGCCGAAGAAGAGAAGATTAACATAAATAAAGCGGAGTTTGAACAGTCGAAATCCTTAATATCGCTGCAAATAAAAGCGCTAATCGCTCAAAACCTGTACGAAAGCAGCGACTATTACAAAATAATGAACGAAGAAAATCCCATCTTCCAGAAAGGCCTGGAAGTGATAAACAACGATAAGGAATACCGGCATTTGTTGGGCGGAAAATAAGAGGGAGCTCGAAAAAATATCAGCACGCAGATAAGCGGATTCAATAGAAAAGGGGCTGTCTCATAAGACTCTACCCAGGCTTGTCATTGCGGGATCCGACCCGCAATCTCCTGACCGTCAGATGATATTGTTAGGAGATCCCGTGTCAGGTACGGGATGACAGACTTTTGAGACAGCCCCTTTTTTGGAATCTTCTTACCTCACCTATTGTTCTTCATTTTGCCAATCGTATGGATTTGTCAGTTTTAAATCACGGATTTTTTTAAAATCGGAAATGTTGTGAGTTAGCAATATCAAGTCGTTTTCTATTGCTGTTGCTGCAATAATAGCATCCGGCAATTTGATTTTATACAATCGACGAATTTCTATCGTTTTGGAAATGACAGACCTGTCAATATTTAGAATATCAGCTATATCAATAAAATCCTCAATTTGTTGAGGAACAACTGAGAACCCCAACAGTTCTATTTGGGTAATAGCAGATATTACCGGACTGTTATCCAGAATTTCTGCAACCCTACGAGAACTACTTGAAGTAAACCTTTGTTGGGAAAAATCAATAATAACGTTGGTATCAATCAAATATTTCTCTCCCATTCCCCACGCATTTGTTCCAATTCACGATGCATGATTTCTGCCTGTGCCGAAGTAATCGACCCTGCTAATCGTTCCGATATTTTAGTGTTGGATTTTACTTTCTTTTTGCTGCGAACAATAGCCAATAAATCCATGTCTTCCAAATCTTTCAGCAATCTGAATGTCTGTGGGTCTTTGATTTCAATTGTTAATGTAACCATAATCAATGTTCAGATTTTAATTGTTTGATACGAAGATATATATAATCTTTGTACAAAACAAATCTTGCAGATATTAATGAGAATTTGAGATTTCTACCTCACCTTCTTCCTGATAATAAAAACATTAAATGCCGAAAGAACAATAAATATAGCCAAACCTATAAGCGTTGTATGGAGCAATCCGGCAGGCTGAAAATCGGGTAATACTTTTGATACCAGTTCCGAGTAATTGGCTTTTGCCACTACCACAAGCAGAAGCGACAGGACGAGTATGCCCAGATTGATGCTTGCGATAAGCCACTCGTAGGGTTTGGCTACCGATGATTTGCTGTATCCTATCAGCCTCAATTTCTGCAATTTACTCATATTTTTTTCGAGCAGCAGATAGACGCTGAGCGTGAGGATGGTTATCGAAAGGATGCAAATAATTGCTCCGATTACAACGACAAGGCCTACCAGCATTTTCAGAAATAGCGCCATTCGGCTGGCGGCAGTATTTTCGCCTTCTATTTCGTAGCCCTTGTCCTTGAAGTATTGTTCGAGGCGGGGGTCGGCAATATTTCCGATTTCGAGCATTAACCGCGAGGGGTTTTTAGAGGCGTTATTCCCGTAGCTTTGGTTTGCCCAAGTCATAAATGTTTCGGGGACAAGAATAGTATTGATCCGGTTCGAGAAGCCTGCAATACGTCCTTTCAGTTGTTTACGGCCTCCACGTCCGAAGATAGTAACATCAAGGGCAATCAAGCCAATCATTCCCTCCGATATTTTCGGCATCGAGCGCGATTCGGCAAAGCCAAAATTGTATAAGTCGAGGTAGTTTTTCGGCAGGATTATGGGCACCGAATTATCCAGGGGCGAGAACCGCCAGTCCTCTGTTTTTACATCAATAAACTTGTCGGGCACCGATTCAAAAAACATTTCGGCGCCAAAAGCTGTGCCACCTTGCCTTATTCCCGCATACACACCGTATTGCGAGGGCGTAAAGGCGCCTGCATCTTTCACGAAGCCTGTCTGTTTCAGGTCCTCAATTTCTTTTGGAGTGAAGCCTGTTGAATTGGAAGACAAGGCGTTCAGAAATCCCACTTTTTTGGTAATCGTCAGAAAATAATTCCTGAACAAATCATCTTTACCCGAAAATAAGGGGTTTATATCGAAATAGAATTGGGCGGCAATAAGGATTATTGTCATCCCGGCAAGATTGGCAACGAAGAACCCTCCCAGCTGCACTTTGCTGACATTCTCCCGAAGCAGTTTCCATACTAAATTCATAACAAAATCTTTTTTGAATAATCCAGGGGCAACTGTTTGCCTATTGAGGTAACAATGATGCCGGCCTGTTGCCGGTTGGCTTCTTCCTGTACCAACGAGGCAATGATAGACGCATTGTCGTCGTCCAAGTGGCTGACAGGCTCGTCCAGTATAATAAAGTCGAAAGGCTGGCAGAGGCAACGAATGATGGCCACCCGTTGTTGCTGTCCCCACGACATTTTTTCCACTTTCTGATGCTTGCGGTTCGTGATGCCCAGTCTATCAAACATGTCATCTATTTGGGCGGCATTTTTGTAATGCGTCAGGTTATTTTTCAGCCATACATTCTCCAGCGCCGTCAGCTCGGGAAAAAGATTCAATTCCTGAAACAGGAGGCTCAATCTTTTCGTTCTTATCGTATCCCAGGTTTTGGGCTTGAATGACTTGATATTGGCGGTGTCGAAATATATATCGCCCAGGTAATCCTCCCTGTAGCCGTAAATATAGCTACAGAGAGAACTTTTTCCTTTGCCCGAGACCGCCTCGATAAGATACGAATTTTCCCGTTCAAACTGAATGTCCTTTTTCCATACGCCGGATTCAAAATCCTTCTCGCCGGAAAAGACAGCGGGCAGCAGATTCTTTAATGAAATTCTTCTTATTTCGCCGGTATTCATACTTAAAATGGAAGTTCGCTATTCAACGAAGTCAATGTTCTGTCAATAAATTGGAAAATGGAGGCCAAGCTGTTTTGGCTCTTGTCGGTCATTTCTATTTTTCCCTGACTGCTTTCGTTATTTGATGTAACATTATATGTGTCGAACAAATTGATAAGATCGCTTACGATAACCGAGCCTTTTTTATCCGAAATTTCGTTTAAAGCAATCTTTTCCAATGGTTTGATGTCTCCACCGACAACCAAAACATTACCCTTAGCCAGTTTAGCCAATTTGTTTGAGTTGTCTTTTTTCGCTTTAATGTTATCCAACCCGAGCTTGCTGTTTGTCAGGAAAACAGTATTGCCTTGTACGCCAAAGTAATATTCCGATCCACTTACGCTCAACGAATAAGTTTTCGCGTCAATTTCTTTCAGGGCATCGGTAGGGAAAGGGAATGTGGTTTTTACAAAATCGAGGGCTTTTTTACCGTCCTTGCAATCAATTTGTACGGTATATTCGGGTTTAGTGTCATTGTATTCATACGTTTCGCCATCGCTGTAAGAATGAGATTTTTTCACGGAGACAATATTATTGATAGCAAATGTTACATCGCCGTCAACTTCATTGAGAACGGTATTGAGAAAATCTTCCGTGTCGTATTCTTTGATGCGCGGAAGCAGATTCAACTTGCCTAAATAATTGTACATGCCTGTACCTTTAATGTTGGTCGATACCGCAAAAATAGCATTCACCGGAACAGATTTCAATTGTTCGCCTTTCAATTCGCCCACCAACTGTTCAGCAAGTTCTTTGTATTTCTTTTCAGCATCGGAAGTCGCGTAATAAACTTTAGCCGTTGTTTTTATTTCGCCCTTATCAAATGAAATATGGGAAGCAACTGTTGCGCCATTTAAGTCATCTATTATACTGATTATTTCTTTTGGCAATTCCACGCCACCATACAATTGACCTAATGCTTTAAAGTTTTCGGCTGAGTAGGTATAAAAGAACGAAATATCTTTCTTTTCCTCCAGGAATTTAACAAAGCCAGGATTCGAGTTAATGCTTTCCTTTTCGTCTTGTGCCAGCTGCTTTACGGCCAATGCTTTTAAATCAACGGCTTCTTTGGTTTCATCATATCGGTGAGCATAAGGATTTACTTGTCCCAATAACAAGAATTTGTCCGAAGTCCAGGCAGCAACAAAAACGTCGGTTGGAGCAAAAACAGAGGTTCCATTTTCGGTTTTGATACCATCGGCATCGGTTAGCGAGAGGTTGATGAGCGCATTTTTAATTTTTTCGGCATCGTTCACCCCCAACACCACTCCGTAATATGTGTAGTCGGTATAGACGTAGCAATCGCCTTTCAGGTTCAGACCCAACGAATTGACGTCTTTTGTGAAGGCTTCCAACAAATCAACGGCTTCTTTTTTACCCAACAGGCCCTTGCCCAGATTTATTCCTCTAAGAACAGTTTCGTTTTGGAAAATATCATAATTTGATTTTTCCACCAAAGACTTCACATCCACACTTGCCACGTAAGACGCATTCGCCGGTATAACATTGGTCAAACCATCCGAAGATTTTGAACACGAAGCAAAAGCAATAGCTATTATTGCAATCGCCAAAAACAGTCTTGTAATTTTCATAATCATTTTTTTAAGTTAATATTCATTATTCTTTCTGATCGTCTTCTTGTAATCGTCTCTTTTTCCGTCAAAAATCTCGTATTTGCGGAACTCACACTCCAGCGCGCCGTTCAGCAGTTGCTGTATCCTTTTCGATGGTTTCAGCCCTATCCTGTCGAAGCATTCTTTCCTCGAACTCAGTATCCAGGCCGTGTATCCTGCAAAGACATGTTTCAGCCGTTCGCCGATAAGTTCGTAGAGCACAAAAATATCGTCCGGTCTCAGTCGCTCGCCATAAGGCGGGTTGGTAACCAAAATACCTTTGGGTGCGGGGGCTGCATCGTATTGACCGATAGACTTCACATTTAGCTTGATGTCGCCGCTCAAGCCTGCGCTTTTTATATTCTTGCTGGCAATGGCAATCGCTTGCCCCGATATGTCGGAACCGTATATTTTGTACTTAAATTCACGCTCCGCACTGTCGTCGTTGTATATTTCTTCAAATAAGTCCTTGTCGAAATCCGGCCATTTTTCAAAGGCAAAGCTGCTGCGGTATATCCCCGGAGGAATGTTTCGGGCAATCAAAGCCGCTTCAATCAGCAGTGTTCCCGACCCGCACATCGGATCCACAAAATCCGATTCGCCTCTCCAGCCGGTTTTCAGAATCAGCCCGGCGGCCAGTACTTCGCTGAGCGGCGCTTCGGTTTGATCTTCTCTGTATCCTCGCTTGTGCAGCGATTCACCCGAACTATCGAGCGAAAGCGTACATTTGTCGTGAGCAATGTGTATATTAATCGACAAATCGGGATTCGCCGTGCTAATGGAGGGACGAAGGCCTGTTTTCTCGGTAAAGAAATCGACTATTCCATCCTTAACACGGTAAGTTACAAACTTTGAATGGCTGAAAATATCGGAAAAGACCACCGAGTCGATAGCAAATGTGCTCTTCACATCCAAATAGGGTGTCCAGTCGAATTGCTTGATTTCGGCATATATTTCGTCTGCGTTTTTTGCTTTAAAGGTATGTATCGGTTTCAGTATCCGCAAGGCCGTCCGGCAGCAAATATTTGCCTTGTATAACAGTCCGGTGTCGCCTTCAAACGAAACCATCCGCAGCCCGATCTCCAGGTTATTGGCTCCCAGTGCGATAAGTTCCTCTGCCAGTACATCTTCGAGGCCTGCCATTGTTTTGGCTATCATAGTAAAGTTTTTCCGGCTCATATTTCTCTTCTGGTAAATTGAATCATTATAATGTTAGTTTTTTCGCTTTTCCCTTCGACTCGTTATGAAAGGCATCAACCGAGGTAACCACGTACTTGTATTTGTTCTTGCCGCCTTCGTATGGCAGAATATAGCGGTTATCGCGGGTGATGGCTACAATGTTTCGCACATCGTTCAAATCTTCTTTTTGCCCCTGTGCAAACCTGTATACCACATAGTATTTCGCCGTTTCGGGATTAGCCGCATCGGCATTCGACACCCATTCAATGTAGTGGCTTTTTTCGGTATAGATTTCGTTAATTTTTGTTACATTCCTGGGCGATTTGTCGTGCATGTGGGTATAGGCAGGAATCAACGAAGGATATTTGTGATAATCGGATTGAAGCCTGTTCGCCACTCCCTTGTAATTTTCCATAATGGTATATCCTGGCCAAAAACAATTGCCATCCACAGTCGTAAAACTTCTCGAGAGCCGCATCTTTTCAAACAGTTGGTCATCGCCCGATGGCATGGCGGCATCCATGGTTCGTTTAACGTCCTGCCCGATATACAGGGGTTGTTTGAAGTTGTTGTCCGCCCACCAGTTAATCAAGGTGGTGTAATCGGCCAGTTTATGACCAATTTCCCAGTATATTTGCGGCATATTGTAATCTATCCAGCCGTTTTTCACCCACAGTTTTATGTCGGCATACAAATCGTCGTAGTTCTGAAGCCCGTTGGTTTCGCTGCCCGAGCCATCCGGCGTACTTCTTTTATTGCGATAGATGCCAAACGGACTTATCCCAAAGCGCACCCAAGGTTTGTTTTTGGCAATGGCCAACTTCAGTTCGCGAATCAGCTTGTTCACATTGTCTCGCCTCCAATCATCCTTTGTCCTTTGCCCCGAACCGTATCTGCTGAAACTGTTATCATCGGGAAAAGCCTCTCCTGCCACCGGATAAGGGTAGAAATAATCGTCCATGTGAATGGCGTCCACATCGTAGCGGCGAACAATATCTTCCACCACCCGGCAAATGTGCGCCCTGTTTTCAGGAACACCCGGGTCGAAATAAATCTGCTTGGCATACACCACAAACCGTTCGGGATACTTATAGTAAATATGGTTGGAAACAAACTGCTGGTTGGTGAAGCCCACCCGGTAAGGATTGAGCCAGGCGTGAAGCTCCATGTTGCGCTTATGACATTCCTGCACCATAAAGGCCAGCGGATCGAAACCTCCGGCAGGCGCTTTCCCTTGTGTACCGGTCAGGTAACGGCTCCAGGGTTCTATTTCGGAATAGTAGAAGGCATCGGCCTGCGGGCGTACCTGAAATATGATGGCATTGATGCCCGTGGCACGCAAATCGTCGAGCATTTTCACAAAATACTGCTTCATCTGATCGGGATTCATCGACTGGTACTGACTTTGTGCAACGGTATGAATCCAAGCGCCCCTGAATTCCCGTTTAGGATATTTCAGGTTAGCAAACCGAAGCTGTTCTTTTCTCGTTCCACACGCATTTAAAATAAAAAGTGTTACCACCAAAAGGATTGCATACTCCCGACCAAATTTTCTCATTCAAACAAGTATTTCATAAAAAACGAACTACAAATATACTAATATTACGCATATTATCTCATTTTCTTCCTGTGTTTTCGGTATTTTAGCGGTTTATTTTTTAAATTTGCTGATGTGCTGATTTGCTGATTTGCTAATTGGCGCAAAGCGACAACAATTTCATTATCCACATTGGCATATTATTCACATTAGCACATTAGCACATTAGCACATCAACACATCAGCAAATTGATTAAAATGAAACAACTATTTATACTGACATTCACTCTCTTGCAATTCTCCTGCTGCATATCCCAGCCATTGAAGCTTGGGGTGATTTCCGACATACATTACCTGTCCGAAAACCTGATGGATGAGGGTGTTGCCGCCAATAAATACGCCGAAGAGGGTGGGCGGAACCTGAAAGAAACGCCGGTCATCCTGAACAAGGTCATCTCCGATTACCTTGCGTCCGGCATTGATGTGCTCCTGATACCCGGCGACATCACCCGAAACGGGGAAAAGCAAAGTCATCTCGATTTTGTAGCCAAATTGCGTCCGCTGATGGATAAGGGCGTTCGTGTATTTGTGGTACCGGGCAATCACGACATCAATATGCCCAACTCCGTTTGTTTCAAAGGCGCGGATGTGCTGCCTGTCCCCACCGTTTCGCCCGCCGAATTTGAGCAGATATACCAGGTTTGTGGCTATGCATCGGCCATCAGGCGCGACACGGCATCGTTGAGCTATGTGGCCTCGCTGGACGATAAAACCTGGCTGCTGGCCTTGGACGGTTGCCGCTACAAAGAATACACCAACACCAGCATATCGGCAGGTAAACTGTCAGCCGCTACCGAAAGCTGGGCAGTGGAAGTTCTGGAGGAAGCTAAAGAGCAGAACATCAGGGTTATATCCATGATGCATCACGGGTTGGTCGAACACATTATCTATCAGGATATGCTTTTCCCGCAATACCTCATCGACGACTGGAAACGATTGGTCGGCTTGTTTGCCGACAAGGGTCTGAAAGCCGTGTTCACAGGCCACTTTCATGCCAACGACATCACCGGATTTACCTCGGACAACGAGCACAAAATTTACGACATCGAAACCGGTGCGCTGTCCACCTATCCCTATCCCTACCGCTTTGTGGAACTCTCGGACAAAGGCATGGATATTTCGACCAGAAAAGTAAAATACATCCCCTCGAATCCCGATTTAATCAAGACAGGAAAAACAAAACTAAAAGACTGGGCGCAAAATCTGGCCGCGACAAAAATCAGGGAGCGAGGCTATACGCTACCCGACGAAACACTGTCGCAATTGACTGATATTGTAGCCGATATTATGGTATTGCACATGGAAGGAGACGAAGTAGTAAACGAAAACCTGCAACAAAAAATCAAAAAACTGGCCGGTGAACTAGGCAGCCCCATATCGCTGCCGCCATCCGCCATCCAACTCGATTTTCCTCCGGCGGATGGGGATGTTTATTTGAGTTTTTGAATAGGGTAGGGCAAAGGCGAATTTACCTTGGGGAATAGTACACTTTTTTTGTGTATAATTCTAAAAATAGAACTATCTTTGTATTTAATAAATAAATCAATATGGAAATTGTTTTTGAAAAAAAATATCTGTCGGAACTCTATTACAAGGGGAAGACATCGGATAAGAAACACCGATTTCAACCACAAGTAATCGAGAGATACCAACAGCGTATTGATGCTCTTGAGGGTGCAACTTGCGTTGAGGATTTATTTCAAATTAATGCACTTCATTATGAAATGTTGAAAGGCGACAAAAAAGGTATTTCATCCATTAGGGTAAACGACCAATATCGTATTGAGTTCACAACAAGTAAAATAGAATCGGAAACTATTGTAACTGTATGCAATATTTTAGAATTGTCAAATCATTATAAATAACACAATTATGGGAAATTTAGGATATGGATTCAGACCAACCCATCCGGGTGGATTGCTGAAAGAAGAAGTTGAGTATCGAAAGATTCCACAAAGTACTTTAGCAAAACAGATGGGAATTCCATACACCGCTTTGAATGATATTCTGAACCAAAGGCGACCAATCACCGCCAATACTGCCATGTTGTTTGAAGCAGCATTGGGCATCAATGCCGATATGCTTATGCGTATGCAGTTGAAATACAATATGCATATTGTACGACAGGATAAAACCCTCGCTCAACGGCTTGCCGAAATACGCAAAATTGCAGCTGTACTATAACAAAACCTCCGGCAGGTTTTGCAGGACGTGGAAAACAGAAAAATATTGAAATAAAGTTATCACGCAGATGACACCGATTGGACAAACAGGTAAACGCAGATTTTTTCATTCTGTTAGGAATGAATCGCTCGGTCGAAAGAAAAAACGATATAACATTTGCAAGCCGTAGGTTTGCAATCAAAAAAGTTTATATGGATAAAAAATTAGAAAAAGAAAAATTAGACAAAATATCAAAAGGCTTGATAATCTTTGCAGGAATATTTATTCTTGCTTCTTTTGTATTACCTTTTCTTTTTACGCATTTTTCATTTATAGATTTCACAGGAACGGAGGAAATTGGCGATACAATTAGTGGGATAATGAATCCATTTATCAGTATTGCAAGTATTGCTGTTATGTTCTTGGCTTTTTATATGCAATATAAAGCCAACCAACTGCAAAGAGAACTTTTCAACGAGCAAATGCAAAGCGACAAAGAACAATTCAAAGAAGAAATTACAGAACAAAGAAAACAATTTGAAAAAAATCAGTTTGAAAATCAGTTTTTTGAAATGCTTAAAACACACAAAGAAAATATAAATGAAATTTCAATAGAAACTATTTATTATACCTATGATGGTTATAGTGAGAAAAACATAACACACACACAACTTCTATTTGGCAGAAACGTGTTAGGATATATTATTGAAGAAATAAATATTGCATATTACATTCAAAAAGCATTAGAAAATGATAATTCAAACTTTAGTAATAGTAATTTCAGTAAAGCCTATTATTTTGTGTGGAATGGAATAGAAAACGAAAAACAAGGGAGTATATTGGATACAAAAACTTTATTAGATTATCTTATTATATATCGAAACAATGTTAATCGTAATGATAAAAAATCAATATCGGAAATTTTATACGAATACAAATTTTCTGGACAACTCGAAATATCTTACTCGCCCAATAAAAGAAATTTTATTCCATTTAACAATCATTCTTCTACATTAGGTCATTATTATAGACATTTATTTCAAATGGTAAAATCGGTTGTTTCAAAAGATTTTTTGACATACGAAGAAAAAAGAAATTATTTGAGAATTTTAAGAGCACAAATGTCTAACGCAGAACAGGTTTTATTATTCTATAACTGGCTATCTGGTTATGGTAGTAAATGGGAATGTGAAACAAATCATTTTCTTACAGATTACAGAATGATACATAATATTTGGCAAGAAATGATAATTGAAGATTTTAATTTGGAAAGAATTTTTAACGCAATAAATCCGAATTATTTAAAGGAAAATGGTCGAAAAAATGATTATTTATTTGAATTTGAAGATTGAGAAGAAAGAAGGTTGCATTCCTACGGAATGCCCACTCGTATGGAAAATCACATTTTTCTACCGAGCGATACAAACCTAACGGCTTGCAAATAAAATAAAAACTATGAATAAAAAAGTAGAATAATAATGTTATTTTGCGCCTCAAAACACAGAATAAATCATGAATACCCCAGTTTACACCATAAGCACAAAAGCCATTGACCTCGTGGCAAAGATTGCCGAAAAGGTCGGCGAACTGAAAGGGTCGGGCGAGTACAGCCGCAATTTGCGGTTGCGGAAAATCAATCGCCTGCGGTCTATTCAGTCGTCATTGGCGATTGAAAATAACACGCTTACGCTTGGACAGGTAACCGATATTATTGAAGGCAAACGGATTTTGGGCTTGCCTCACGAAATTCAGGAGGTGAAAAATGCGTATCAGGCTTATGGGCATATACTTGAATATGACCCTTACAAAGTCAAAGATTTTTTGAAAGCCCACCAACTTATGACCATACAATTGGTTAAAGAGGCAGGTCATTTTCGCTCACAGGGAGTTGGTGTGTTTGAAGGCACGAAACTGATTCACGCAGGCGCAAGTTATCAATTTGTACCGCAACTGATTACTGATTTGCTTACTTGGGCAAAGAAAACAGACATACACCCGCTAATTAAAAGTTCTGTCGTACATTTTGAAATCGAATTTATTCACCCGTTTATTGACGGCAATGGCAGAATCGGGCGCCTTTGGCAAACGATTATCCTTTCAAAATGGAACGAACTTTTTGCTTGGTTGCCGGTAGAAACTGTTGTGTATGAAAATCAACAGGGCTACTACGATGCTTTGGCAATTTCACAAAAAGCAGGCAATTCAGAATCATTTATTGAATTTATGCTCAATGCTATTTTGCAGGCTTTGGAAGAATTGCCCACCCGCAAAATTACCGATATATTTACCGATATAAATACCGATAAACTGACAAAAGCCGAGTTGGAATTTTTGGAACAAATTGCCGGTTACGTAGATAAGAACGGCGAAATAACCAACTATCGCGCCCAACTATTGACAAATAAATCGGATGTAAGCGTGAAAAAATATCTTGCCAAATTTGTGGAAATGGGCATTTTGAAAATGGAAGGGAAAAATAAGGGAAGAAAATATTTGATTGAAAGCATGAAAATCTTTGTTAAGCCAAGTTAAGGCTGAAAGCCCTTTTCATACATTTGCCCTGAGAAAATAACTCGCCAAGAACAAATATCAATGCTAATTTAGTATCTTTGTGTGTGGTTACAGCTTAAAAGAAAATGGATAAAACTTCGTCCTTCGTTCGGTACAAAAAAGTGAAAGATAAATTCGATTATACTTACAA
Source organism: Viscerimonas tarda (assembly GCF_054601255.1). Classification (NCBI taxonomy): domain Bacteria; kingdom Pseudomonadati; phylum Bacteroidota; class Bacteroidia; order Bacteroidales; family Dysgonomonadaceae; genus Viscerimonas; species Viscerimonas tarda. The sequence continues at coordinate 22,253 of NZ_BAAHWV010000018.1, forward strand.
GGGGTATAATTTGAAGCATCTTATTCCGGGTTATCTGAATTTTGCGTTCGATAATTTAATTCCTTCTACGAGGGAAGTCGTTAAGGAGTTTTATACAAGCAGGAGTTCGTTGGATTTAAGAAAGGCGGTAGCTACTCGGTCCGAAACCCTGATTACTTACCTCATCAACCGCTCCGATTACAGGAATCTGGCATTGGCCGCTCAATCGTACTATTCTAATTCCGAGGTGGTTAATTTGTCGGAATTGCCGACTGTAAAAATCCCTTTTGCTTCGCCCGGGTATATCGGCTATTTGCTGAGAGCCTTAAGAGTCGTATTTTTTCGTCAGCTGGATTTGCCGGTGCGCTCGAAGCTTTATCTGGCGGCTGTACTTGTGAAAATATTCTACCAAATCGGCTTGCTTGAGGCTGTAAAACCTGCCGGAAGTATCAAAAAATACGCCTGCTTCAATTCGGCCTACAAGGAAGAAAGTTTGCTGACGGCGTTTTTCAACAAACAGAACGTTGAAACAATCACCCTGCAACATGGTATTTTTTGCAATTTCAAGTTCTTCATTCCCTTCGATTTCATCAACTTCGATAACTTTATCGCCCAAAAAATGCTCTGCTGGGGACAATCGACCATCGACTACCTCACCGCCAACGGCATCAACCAATCGAGGCTGATACTGATGGGCAACCTGAAATATAAAGGGCTGAAAATCGAAAAAGTGAACCAGAACTTTAAAAAATGCCTCGTGCTGTTGGGACGGGGATTGTACATCGACACAAACAACAAACTACTCGAAACTTTATCGGCCTACAATAAACAACATTCCCCCAACATTGTTTACTACATAAAGAAGCATCCGTTTTTGATGGATGAGGAGCATAAGCAATTTGCCGATATTGCCAACAATATCATTTTTTTGGGACGAGAGCACGCTGTGGAGGAGGCGCTGAAATCGTCCCTGGTCGATTTCTCGATTGCCGTAAACACAACCGCCTACTACGAATCGCTGGCGCTGGGGAAACCCTGCTTGCGCTGGACGGAAGCCGAAAATGAAGAATTTTATGGAATGGACGACAAATTTGCCTCGCTAGAAGAATTGGACAACAAAATAACAGCCCTGAAAACAGCCGATGAGCAGGCTATAAGAAAAGAGATGCAGGATGTTATTAAATATATTTTTAACCCCTCAATATAAACATTAAGTATATGAAGATAAAAGCATTAATAGCAGTCAGGTCGGGTTCGGAACGTGTGGTGAATAAAAATCTGAGGCCTTTTGCCGGTTCTAATTTGTTGGAATTAAAAATTCAGCAACTAAAGGCCATCAAGGAGTTCGACGGCATCGTAGTTAATTCAAACGACGACCGGATGTTGGAAATAGCCGGCAATTTGGGCGTGGAAACCGTGAAAAGAGACCCGGAATTTGCAACAAGCAGCGTCTCGATGAGCGATGTTTACAAGAACATGGCCGAAAACTTCAGCGGAGACATCGTTGTTTATGCCAACGTAACCAATCCGCTGGTGAAAAGCGAAAGCTATGCAAATGCCATCAAAACATTCAGAGAAATCCGCAACAAATTCGACTCCCTGAATTCGGCGCACCTCATCAAAGAGTTTATGTTCCTCGACAACAAGCCCATCAATTACGATTTGGAACATCAACCCAGAAGTCAGGACCTGCCCAATATTTATGCCCTGAATTTTGCTTTCTCGATATTAACAAGGGAAGACATGATTAAGTACAAAAATGTGGTAGGCCGCCGCCCTTACATGTACGAACTCACCGAAACAGAGGCCGTTGACATTGATACCGAATTCGATTTCGATATTGCAGAATTTTTGTACAGGAAAAGATAAAAGCCCCCCCACCCCCCGTAGGGGGGATTTAGAAGCCTCCCCTACGGGGAGGTTGGAGGGGCTTCCCTACGGGGGGTGGGGGGACTTTGGTTAAAATATTCAGCCCTTGATGGGTGTTGATAATTATTTTAGTATTACTTTTACGGCAAAAGTTCACAAGAGAATACAAATACAGCTAAAAGATGGATAAAATATCATTGGTCATACCCTGTTACAACGAAGAACAGGCATTGCCTTTCTTATACGAAGAACTGAACGCTGTTGCCAGGACAATGAAAGATCAGGCCTTCGAGTTTGTTTTTATTAATGATGGTTCGCGCGACAAAACCCTGAGCATTGTAAAAGGCTTCCGTGAAACCGATTCACGCGTTCGCTACGTTTCTTTTTCGCGCAATTTCGGGAAGGAAGCGGCTATCCTTGCCGGACTAAAAGCCGCAACAGGCGACTACATCGCCATGATAGACGCCGACCTGCAAGACCCGCCGGCGCTTATCGTAGAGATGTACCGCTCGATAAAGGAAGAAAGTTACGACTGTGTGGCAACGCACCGTATCGACCGTAAAGGCGAACCGGCTATCCGGTCGTTCTTTGCCAGAAACTTCTATAAACTGATAAACAAAATATCCGATACCAAATTGGTGGACGGCGCGCGCGATTTCAGGCTTATGACCCGGCAAATGGTGAACGCCATTCTGGATATGCCCGAATACAACCGCTTCTCGAAAGGGATATTTGAATGGGTCGGATTCAATACCAAATGGATTTCGTTCGAGAACATCGAGCGGGTGGCCGGCGAAACAAAATGGTCGTTCTGGGGACTATTCTTCTATTCCCTCGAAGGCATCGTTGCTTTCTCTACCCGTCCCTTGGCTATTGCTTCGTTTTTCGGCTTGCTGTTTTTCCTTATCTCGCTGGTAATGATATGTGTTATCATCGCTAAAACCTTGATTTGGGACGACCCTGTCGCCGGTTACCCATCTACCTTGTGTATTATATTCTTTATCGGAGGCATTCAGCTGTTTTGCCTGGGAATACTGGGTCAATACCTGTCCAAAATGTATCTGGAAACAAAACACCGGCCTGTTTATATTGTAAAGGAGGAAGAATAACGGTTCAAAGTTTCAAGTTCAAGATTCCAAGTTCAAGGGGTGAAACCCGAAACTTTGAACTATTAAATATTTGTCGAAAAAAAAACCACAAAAATGAAAAGTAAAATTTTATTATCGGTCTTCGTCGTCCTGGCATTTATGTCATGCTCCAATGGGAGCGAGGTGGCTTATAATGAACAAGCAGCCGCTTTGTATTACAGTGCAAGCGACGATTTTGAATTTTGTTACGAAAAATTTAAAGACGGAGGTTTCAAAACCAAGTACGAAAAAGGAGAATTTGACTTGGAAGGCTTTGGCGTCGAAAGTCTGAAAAACAAGCTAACCGGTTGCCAGAATTCGCTGCATTTGCTGAAGCCGAGCGAAAAAGCCCAAGCCTTTCACAGTAAATTGGATGAGTATTTTCAACTTATTGGCGTTGATTTTGCAAATGCATTGCAGGCATACACCGATTTGGATTGCGATTGCCCCGAGAAAAAAGATTCACTGAGACGGAATGTTAACAACCTCTATAAACGTATCTCAGAGCTTGAAGAGCAATGCTTGGAGGTGCAGAAAGCATATATAGAATCTGTTGGAGGAAAAGGCAAAGCACGCTAGATTTAACAACCACGGAGTTGAAATCAACTGATTTGAGTGAAATAAATTAAAATTCGATGTGGGAAAAAATAACAAATAAACCGGCTTCAACAATAAGGAAAACTTATTTGGGTATGGAAAAGATGGACGCTAAAGTCGCAGGTCGAAATAAAGTGCAACTCGTACTTATTCTGCTGGCCTTGGTGTTTTTCGGGGCAGCGGTTTTTGTGCTGAACGTCAAGACGCCTTTTCAATGGGACGATTTTCGCCTGACCCAGATATGGCCGAATGAGGATGGGTTGAAAGTCAAGAGTTTCCACGATATTTTAACCTCGCAATACAATCATTACTACACATGGGGAGGCCGGACGCTGGTTCACATTGTGGCGCAATACCTCGTGTATATTCCTCCGCTGAAAGCCGATATTCTCAATACGCTGGTTTATTTGATTTACGCAACGCTCATCTATTTCCACATAAAAGGCAAGACAAAACACGATTTGTTGCTGTTTGCAGGCGTCAATTTCCTGATATACTTTATGCAACCCGTTTTCGGCGAAACAATCCTTTGGCTGACAGGGAGCGCCAATTACCTCTGGGGAACATCCCTCATCCTGCTGTTTATGCTGCCCTACCGGATGTATGACGGACAACGACCGCCCAAATACACCCTCCCAAAGTGTGCAGGCATGTTGCTGCTCGGAATGATGAGCGGCTGGACAAACGAGAATACGGCTGCTGCCATGATTCTTATGCTGGTTCTGTTTGTCGTCTGTTACAAAATACGGAAATGGAAAATTCCGGCATGGTCGGTGGTTGGAATAGTCGGCGCCATGGCAGGCTACCTGATTATGATTACCGCCCCGGGCAATTTTATGCGCGCCGACCTGCGAACAGGCGGTATGACCATGGACTTATTCTACCTGAGTTACCGCTTCCTCACCAGTACCGAACTGCTGTTCCAGTACTTGGGCGTGTTGAATTTACTCGGATTTATTCTGCTGCTGCTTTTTCGGCAACATTCAAAAAGCGATAAAAACTATTCCTACACCAACTTGTTGATTCTGCTCTATTTCATTGGGACTATTGCCTCGGTGTATGTGATGTTGTTTTCGCCATTCTTCCCGCCCAGGGCTTGGTTTGGTTCTGTAACCTTCAATATCATTGCGTTCGGCATTATTTTCAAGAATCTGAATTATTCGCTGGCATTCCTTCGGAAAATAAGAATGGCAAGCTTTTTCTTCGGGCTGATTCTGTTTGCATTCACCTATTACGAAGCCATCAGGGACGTTATCTATATCGACAATCTGTGGAAAGAACGCACCGGACAAATAAAGCGCCAACAGGCAACAGGAGAAAAATCCACTTTCCATTATACCAATTCAAGAACCAAGTTTGCAATAAGCGACCCCCCATTTTTAGGAAAATGTTTTAGGTGGTATTATGGTTTGGAGGTGGATGTGGAGTGAATTATGTTACCCTTTCAGGGCGCAATCGGCATGTTTGGCATTTTACCCAAGGCGTTGCCGTTGGGCTGGGTTATATAAGGCTTTCAGCCTATTACTTCAGCATTTTAGCGTGAGGAAAATGGGAATAGTGTGGAGAATTTATCCGGTAACGCCGTGAAGCGGCAGTATAACCTAGCCCAACGGCAACGCCTTGGTAAAACATCCAACATACCAATGAATCCCTGAAATGGCAGCATAACCCATCCAAGCATAACCAATTAATAACCAGCAAAATATATTACAAATGAAATATATAAAAGACATAGAATTGTTTGCGAAGGGTTTGTTTTACAAACTCGACAAAATAACTATCAATCCGGTTATTCACAGGCTTCTTTTCGGCTTCGTCATTGCTATATCCTTCACCCTGATTTATATTTTCAACGTCCTTCATCCGCTTTTTGGCGACGATTGGATGTATAGCGTTACCGAAACGGGGCATGTAAACTCCTTCGGCGATATTTTGCGCGAACAATATAAGCATTATTTTGAATGGGGTGGGCGTTCGGTGGTGCATGTCATTGCTCAGAGTTTGCTTTTGGCGGGGACTTGTGTGGGCGACTTGCTCAACAGTCTGGCATACGTTTTGTTTACGCTTGTCATCTATTATCTGGCTATCGGAAAATGGCAACTGAATGTGTCGCTCTTGATTGGGGTGAATATGCTTGTTTGGTTTTTTCAACGCGAATTTGCCGCCTCTACCTTATGGATTACCGGAAGCGCCAATTACCTGTGGGGAACATTAATCGTCGTCGCATTCCTCATCCCCTTCCGTCAACTTATTTTTAAACAGGGAAAAACGAATGACGGCTACCTGAAATGTATTTTGCTCTTTCTGGCGGGAATCGTTGCCGGATGGACAAATGAAAATACCGCTATCGGTTTAATTTTCTTCTTGTCCGTGGTATTGCTTTATTGCAAACACAAAACTGGTTCTATTCCCAAATGGACTGTCGCGGGATTTGCAGGCGCTGTTTGGGGATGCATAACAATGCTTGCGGCTCCGGGTAATCAGGCTCGAAGCGAATACCTGAGAACCAATGAGGGTGTTTCCGAATCCCTTGTCGATGGGTTCGTGCGGTCGCTCTTTGGCTTTTACAACAACTCGCTCTCGCTGACTTTCATCTTCTTTTTCCTCCTGATTTTGTTTTATGCGTATGGAAAAAAGAAAAACAGATACAATTCTAAAACCAAAGGCAAGGTATATTTCATTACTGTGCTGTTTTTTACTGCTGCCATAGTGGCAACATTGGCCATGTCGGCCTCTCCCATTTTCCCCGACAGGGCTTCTTTTGGGCTGAATACCTTTATTATTATAGCGATTTGCACCTTTTACGCCAACCTGTACCTGAAAAACAAGCTTATAAGATGGCTGAGCCGGACAACGATAATTTTTGCCTTGTTGACCTTTGGCATGGATTACTACACCGGGTACAAAGAATTATCATACGCCGATAGCGTTATACAAAAGCGAATTGCGACCATAGAAACAGGGAAAAAAGAAGGCAAAGAGGCTTTCGTTTTTGAAGATAATCCCTTGAAAGCCCAAACCCGCTTCCTGCACTATTGGGAGCTATCGGCCAACCCCGAAGATTCGCCGAACAAGTGGCTTATCCGGTATTACGACATTCAATCGGTAAAATTTATTGAGAAAAAATAACACGGCATAAAATATGGCAACATTAATTCACAACGCGCTGGTAATTAACGAAGGCGAGTCTTTCACCGGCTCGGTATTAATCGAAAATGAAGTGATAAAAAATATCTTCAGGGGCGCTGTTCCGCTTTCCGTACTGGATAATTCGGACGTGATTGATGCTGAGGGTTTGTGGTTGTTACCCGGCGTTATCGACGACCAAGTGCATTTTCGCGAACCGGGACTGACCTACAAAGGCGATATTTTTTCCGAAAGCCGCGCTGCCATTGCCGGAGGGGTTACCTCCTTTATGGACATGCCCAACACCAAACCACAGACAACCACGATAGAGGCTTTGGAGGCCAAGTTTGAGATTGCTTCTCAGAAGGCTTTCGCCAATTATTCGTTTTATATGGGCGCAACCAACGATAATCTGGCTGAACTAAAAAAGGCTGATAACAAGCATGTTTGCGGGATAAAAGTGTTCATGGGCTCTTCCACGGGGAATATGCTTGTGGATAAAAAGAAGTCGCTGGAGGGCATTTTTGCCGAAATAGACATGCTGATAGCCGTTCATTGCGAAAAGGAAGAAATTATTCAGAAAAACATCGCGCACTACAAAAGCCTGTTTGGCGAAACTATCCCGATAAAATACCATCCCTTGATACGAAATACCGAGGCTTGTTACCAATCGTCTGCCGAAGCTGCCGAACTGGCCGACAAATACGGCGCGCGCCTGCATATTCTGCACCTGTCAACGGCAAAAGAAATAAGCCTCTTTGATATTAAACCGCTGAAAGATAAAAAAATAACCGGAGAGGTTTGTGTTCACCACCTGTGGTTTTCGGATGAAGATTACGAGAAATACGGCGCTTTAATCAAGTGGAATCCGGCAATAAAAACCAAAGAAGACCGCGACAGCTTACTGCAAGGCCTGTTGACCGACAAACTCGATATTATAGCTACCGACCATGCGCCTCATTTGCCCGAAGAGAAACAGGGAGGCTGCCTTCAGGCTGCATCCGGCGGGCCTTTGATACAGCATTCGCTGCAAGTGATGCTGGACCTATCGAAACAAGGAAAGATGACGAAAGAAGAGGTGGTAACTAAAATGTGCCACGCTCCGGCCACACTTTTCCGCGTGGAAAAAAGAGGCTATATCCGCGAGGGATTTTTCGCCGATTTGGTTTTGGTGAACCCGTCAAAAGAATATGCGGTTACAAAAGAAAATATACTCTACAAATGTGGCTGGTCGCCATTCGAGGGGCACACATTTTCTACTTCTGTTGAGAAAACATTTTTAAATGGCCGGTTGGCTTTCGATAAGGGTGTTGTAAACGAAATCAGAGGGCAAGCCTTGAGGTTTGAGCGGTGAAACGGTTTAAGGCGACACACACAGACGTGGCACGCCACGTCTCTACAAAACGCTGTATGTGGTCGCGGTACGCCACGACCCTACGAAACCTTGAATCTTGAACCTTATTCCAATATGCCTTCAAATCTCATCAGCGACCTCGAATTTTCTTGAATAATGAGGCTGGCCGTTCCATTTGTGAGGATGCTGAGCGTGGCGTATCTCACCGAATAAAGGTCGTTAGGCGTAAAGGTTGCCTGTATGGTGCGACCTTTCGATTTCACTTCGTACTTGAAATCCGTACTAACGAAATGGATACCCTGAGTAAGGCCGGGGACGCCCATATACGATTTTCCCATATATGGCAAGTCGGCTTGGATAGTATCTTTCGACACCTTAAAAACATACCTCGAAGTCAGATTAAAAGCGGCGGCATCCACGGCGATGTCGGTCGGCAGGGCGACTGTAGCCACAAAAGTATATTTTTGACCTTCAACTATCTCCTTCATTTGATCCAATCTAACTTGCTCATCCATCGATAATTCTTTCGGCTTACAGCCTGTGATGCCTACCACAATCAGTAGGAAACTTATTACCAATACCTTATCAATCTCTCTCTTCATAATAATTTATTATAGAAATTATACACAAAATTGTCTTGCCAATACGCAAACCCTCCTGTACAGGGCGAATTATAACACCCACAAATATAACTATAAAAGCAAGATATACATGAATTATAGAGGAGAAAAAACGCCTTTTCAATGATAATAGAAGTTAAAGTAGCAGCCGAATCAATAGATAAAAATTTATAAATATTTTTTTGATGGGGGAAAAAGTAGAAATTCTTCCTATTTTTGTAGCCTAAATAAATGTACTTCAAATTGATAAAAGATGAGATTGAGACACATAACTTACTTATGTTTAAGCTTATTGTTCATATTTTCGTGTAAAGACGATACCGAAAGCGTTACATACGACCAGTCGAAAGATGCCCAGATATATTCTTTTTCTCTGGCCGCATCGTTTTATAAAAGCGAAGATTCTATTGCAAGAAGACAGGATTCTATCCTTTTCAGGGCGTTTACAGCTGCACGCTTCGCCATTAATCAGGTAACGGGAACAATTTACAACCCCGATTCGTTGCCTTATGGATTGAAGCCAAGAAAAGTTAAACTAACACTTACCTTCAACGAGGCATACGGAGGCGTAAGCAAATTTGAAATACATGTTCCCGATTCGGCTGATTTTTATGAATGGAACAGTACCGACTCGGTCGATTTCTCGAAGATGCCTGTCCTGTTCCGAACCGTTGCTCCTTATAGCAACGTAAAAGAGTATAAAATCGACCTTCGCATCCATCAAATAGACCCCGACACGATTGTTTGGCAGCAAATGCCCGACTTTGAGGCGGAAGACGGCAAACAGAAAGTATTGACGTTAAATAATACTTTTTACGCCTATTCATTGTCCGGTTCCTCGGCATCGCTTTTCACCACTAGCAGCGCCAATCTGTTATGGGAAAATAAAGCCTTGCAAAACTTCCCTCTCTCCACCATCATTGAGAGCATTTGCATTATGGGCAACAGTTTTTTTGCCATAACCGAAGAGGGCGATTCCTACTCGTCGGTTGACGGCATCAGCTGGGAAAAACAGAATAATGGCGAAAATGTGTTGGCCATTTACGGCGTACTGCCAAGCACAAAGGCCGAAGATGACCTGTTGTTGGTCGCACTGAAACAGTCCGATGGCAAGAACTATTATGGCACAACAAAAGACTTGAAAACGATTGATGTCATAGCGAATGTTTCGAGTTCGCCGAATGACGCCTCTATACAGGCCGGATTCCCCGTAAAAGGTTTTTCGGCAATTACCAATTACAACAGGGGCGGACACTACAATCTGTTGATTGTGAATGCCGGACTAAATGCGGACGGCAAAGACTTGAATTCCACCTGGCTGGTGAGGAAATCGGCGGAAGGGCTGGAAATGGCTCCTTCGGTTAAGAACCCTTTCTTTGCCGGAAAAGGGACTTCTGCATTTTTGTACAACAACTACCTGTATGTTTTGGCCAAAGTCTCGGAAAATGGGGCGGTGAAAAATAAATTGTTCTACTCCAAATCCTGGGGCGAAATCTGGGGCGCAGTTCCCGGCAAACAGGCAACAGACCCGGCCATGCTGGTGCGTTCGGAGCAATCGGTTATAGTTGATGATAAAAATTATATATGGATATTCGGTGGAATATCTAAAGACAATGCCTATTTAAAAGACAGTTGGAGAGGGCGTTTAAACAAACTAAACGTTAATTAAACCTCTATGACAATAATTTTGTGCTGAACTTTGCGTTCTTATAAGGAAGAACTACATTATTTATACGTTGAATAATGAATATAAGAATATGTATAATCGTTTGCTTTACTGCTATTGTAACGCTTCCTTGTTTTGAACTTTCGGCACAAGAATATAAATATGAGATAGGTGGAATGGCCGGAACATCTTCTTATATGGGGGATGCGAACAAAACGGCGCTCTTTCGGGAGCCAAAACCTGCCGGAGGAGTGATATTCAGGTACAACAAGAATTTCAGGTTGGCTTACAAGGCCAGTTTGGCGTTCGGTGGTGTGTCGGGAACTACCTTGAAATCGGGAAATGCTTTTCCGAATGGCGCACAGGCATCGTTTAGCCGGACGTTTATTGAGTTGGGCGGACAGGTTGAGTTTAACTTTTTCAGTTACAGCGACAAGTACGCTTATCTGGGAACAAGAAAGATTTCGCCTTACATGTTCACCGGACTGGGAATAACGGCGGCAACAGGCGATAATTTTTTTACGGGACTAAACATCCCCTTGGGAATAGGCGTAAAATATAAGCTGAAAGACCGGTTGAATCTTGGTTTTGAATTTTCGTTCAGAAAATTATTCGGAGACTCATTCGACCAGCCTGAAAAAGAAAGATTCGGATTAAATGATCCGTACAACATAAGTAGCAGTAGTTTGAAAAATAAAGACTGGTACTCGTTAACAGTGTTCAGCATCACATGGGACTTCGGAATGCGAAAAGACCCCTGTCTGAACGATGCGCTTTAATAACAGTTACATTAAAAGAAAAGACAATGTCGTTTCGAGATCAAATAAATACAGAAAAATTACCCCGTCATATTGCCATCATTATGGATGGCAATGGGCGCTGGGCAAAACAACGCAACGAGGCCAGGTCTTTCGGGCACAAGGAAGGCGTTACTTCTGTGCGGCAAACAATAGAATCTGCGGCAAAACTCCAGTTAGAATACATTACCTTATATGCTTTCTCCACCGAAAACTGGAATCGCCCCGAAGAAGAAGTTCAGGCCTTGATGACCCTGCTGGTACAAGCAATTGTGCGAGAAACGCCCGACCTGATAAAAAATAACATTTCCCTTAAAACGATTGGCGATACAGGTCGCCTGCCCGCCGAAACAAAAAAAGCTTTAGACCAATGCATTGAGGATACATCCAAGTCCACCGGACTGACCTTGATTCTGGCGCTGAGCTATTCGTCGAGATGGGAAATCACACAGGCTGTTAAAGACATTGTTAAAGAAGTCAACGACAATACATTAAACAATATTACCGAAAGCGCGGTAAGCGCCCGCTTAGCTACCAGAGACTTTCCCGACCCCGATTTGCTTATACGCACAGGGGGCGAAAAAAGAATCAGTAACTTTTTGTTGTGGCAAGCGGCATACGCCGAACTTTATTTCACCGATACGCTTTGGCCCGATTTCAGAGAGGAATCACTGTATGAAGCAATAGTGGATTATCAGAACAGGGAACGGCGATTCGGAAAAACCAGCGAACAAATCATGAATCAATAATTGAAATTTAATTGATAATAAAAACAGATAGTTATCGGTTGAAATCAAACAAAACAAAAATGAATAGAATATTCTCAAGAAGTTTAGTTTTCCTATTTTTAATTTGTCTCATATTCAAAGCACAAGCTCAAGGTAGCGACTCGATAAGCTCTCCGGTAGAGGTAGTCAGCGAAGTAATTCCTGTTATATCATACAGCCAAAGCCCTAAAAAATACGAGATTGCAGATATAAAAATAGCCGGCTTGGTAAACTCAATGTACGAAGATTTTGTACTTGTGGGGTTTTCGGGTTTATCGGTTGGAGACAAGATAGATGTACCCGGCGACCAGATAACAAACGCCATAAAACGTTTTTGGAAGCAAGGATTGTTTTCGGAAGTGAAGATATTGGCTACAAGAATCGAAGGCGATAAGATATGGCTGGAAATAAACCTCAAAGATCGTCCCCGCATATCGGAGATTGATTATTCGGGACTGAAAAAAGGCGAAAGGCAAGACATCGAAGCCAAAATCAACCTCGTGAAAGGGAACCAGATAACTCCCAACCAGTTAGACCGGACAAAGACCATTATAAAAAGATATTTTGAAGATAAAGGCTTTAAAAATGCCGAAGTGAATGTGTCGCTAGTGGACGATTTATCGAAAGAAAATCAGGCGATTCTGAAAATTGGAGTCGATAAAAAAGAAAAAATTAAAGTCAACAATGTTACCATCACCGGCAACAAAGACGTATCGACTGCCACACTGGAGAAAGCGATGAAAAAAACACGGCACAAGCATACCTTCAAAGCTTTTGTCCGAAATTTCCTGCGTTCGACCAACTTCGTCCCCGAAAGTTACGAAGAAGACAAAAACAACCTGATAGCCAAATACAACGAATTGGGCTACCGCGATGCCGAAATATTGTGGGATACGGTGTATAGCCACAACAGCAAGAAAGTGGACGTAGAACTGAAAGTCAACGAAGGGAGCCGCTACCATATCCACAGCATTAATTTTGTGGGAAATACCGTGTATCCCTCCGACCGCCTTCAATTTTTCCTCGACATGAAAGAAGGGGATGTCTATAACCAGAAAAAAATGCGTCAACGCCTCGAAGAAGACGATGATGCCATCAAAAACTCGTTCTATTTCAACAATGGGTATATATTTACGCAGGTTGACCCGGTAGAAACAAACGTAGAGAACGATTCGGTGGACTTGGAAATCCGCATTATTGAAGGACCTCAGGCCACAATACGCAAAATACTAATATCGGGGAACGACCGCTTATACGAAGATGTTGTGCGCCGCGAACTAAGAACAAAACCCGGACAACTCTTCAGCAGGGAAGACCTGATGAGGTCGTTGAGGGAAATCGCACAAATGGGGCATTTCGACCCCGAACACCTCACGCCCGATGTGCAGCCGGATATGGAAGCAGGCGCCGTGGATATAGGCTACCAACTGACATCGAAAGCGAACGATCAGGTAGAATTTTCAGCCGGATGGGGACAAACAGGCGTTATCGGAAGATTGAGTTTGAAATTCACCAACTTCTCGATAAAGAACTTATTCAACCCCAGCTCCTACAAAGGAATTTTGCCTCAGGGCGAGGGGCAAACGCTCACCATTAGCGCGCAAACCAATGCCAGCTATTATCAATCCTATTCGGTATCCTTTATGGACCCGTGGTTTGGCGGCAAGCGACCCAATATGCTGTCGGTAGGTGCATTCTACTCGCGTCAGACGGGTGTCAACAGCAACTATTACAACAACAATTACAGCTATTATGGCTATGGCTACGGCGATAGTTATGGCGATGATTATAACTACAACTCGGCCTTAGACCCCGATAAAACCTTTGAAACAATTGGCCTTTCGGTGGCTTATGGTAAACGCCTTAACTGGCCGGATGACTACTTCCAGTTCCAGGCCGAATTGTCTTATCAATTGTACAAGATGCGCGACTGGGATTATTTCCTCGTGAGAAACGGTTCGAGCAACAACCTGAGTGTGAACCTCACTTTGCAACGGAACTCCATCGACCAACCCATCTATACCCGCAGAGGTTCTACCTTTAGCCTTGGATTGCGGGTTACTCCGCCATTCTCGCTTTTCGATGGAAAAGATTATGCCAATATGGCGAGAGACGAGTCGGGATTTGAAACCAGTGAAAAATACCGATGGATTGAATACCATAAATGGAAATTCCAGTCGAAAACATATACTTCGCTGGCCTCTATCGAGAAAACGCCGGTGTTGATGACCCGGGCCGAATTTGGGATAGTGGGATACTTCAACAAAAACAAAAAATCGCCCTTTGAAACATTTTATGTGGGTGGAGATGGTATGTCGGGATATTATTCGAACTATGCCACAGAAACTATCGGCTTGCGCGGATACGAGAATGGCGCATTGGGAAGTCAGGCAAGCGCTTACTCACGCCTGGGATTTGAGTTGAGATACCCCTTGCTGTTGGAACCAACCTCAACCATCTACATGCTGGGCTTCGCCGAAGGTGGAAATGCCTGGTACGATATAAAGGATTTCAACTTGTTCGAGTTGAAACGCTCGGCAGGTTTTGGCGTCAGAATCATGCTTCCGATGATTGGTTTGATGGGAATTGACTGGGCATACGGCTTCGACAAGGTAAATGGCGCCAGAGACAACAGCGGTGGACGATTCCACTTTATTATAGGACAAGAATTTTAACAATTAACATTATTTATACAGGTCGCATTAAACGAAGATCCTTGTTTTGCTATCTAAGATGTGTAATAACTAAATTTTGGAATTATGAAAAAGATTATTTTATTAACCGGTTTATTCATCGCTTTCACAGCGAGCAGTTACGCTCAGAAATTTGCATTAATAGACATGGAATATATTTTAAAGAATATAAGTACATACGAAACTGCAAATGAACAATTAGACGTTTTATCGAAAAGATGGCAGGCAGAAGTAGATAAGGCGCAGCAGGAAATTCAGAACCTGTACAAAACCTATCAATCGGAACAGGTCTTTTTGTCGGCAGAACAAAAAACAAAAAAGGAAACCGAAATAGTAGAAAAAGAAAAAGCCGTTCAGGAATTGAGGCGGAAGTATTTTGGCGCCGAGGGCGAACTCTTCAAACGGAGGGAAACACTTATCAAACCCATTCAGGACGAAATATACAATGCCGTAAAAGAGATTTCAAACCTCAAAGGCTACCAGTTGATACTCGATAGAGCCTCGGCCTCAAGCGTTATTTTTGCATCTCCCAAGATTGATATTAGCAATGAGGTGCTCGCAAAGCTAGGATATTCAAAATAAATACCTACTTTTGCCCTGAATTTAGAAACAAATAATAAAAAATAGAAAAACGTTATGTTGAAAAAACTCATTATCTTTTTGGTTGTTATAGCCCCGGTAAGCATTTCTGCCCAAGAAAAACTGGCTTACATTATTACAAACGAAGTGTTTACACAAATGCCCGAGCTCAAGGATGTTGAAACAAAACTGGCTACAAGGCAGGAGGAAATTAAAAAGAATATTGCTGCGATAGAGGCAGAATACAACAGCACTATACAAAAGTTTCAGAATTCGACAGATTCTATAACACAAAGTCTTGCGCTCGACCGCCAGAAAGTGCTGGAACAATTGCAGGAAAGGTACGAAACTTATGCTCAAAACAGTTCTAAAGAATTGGAAGAGCTACGGGGGCAACTCTTAACGCCGCTTCAACAAAAGTTTCAGAAAGCAGTGCAGGAGGTAGGCGCCGAACAAGGATACACCTACATTATTGATGCTGCGGCTATTATGTACGTCAATCCCAATGCGGTGAATGCCGGTAATTTTGTAAAAGCTAAATTGGGAATAAAATAAATCCTGAAAAAAGAATGATATGAAAAATCAGCTCATCGGTCGAATAATGAGCTGATTTTTTTCAACCCTATTCAGTATTGGGGCTTTTTATTACTTTTGCACAGTATTTTATAATTAAACATATTACATAATGAAGAAAATATTCCTTATCGCAATTTTCGCTGTTCTTTGCGGAAATCTTTTTTCTCAGAAGTCCAACAAAAACCTCTCCATCAAGACGGAGATAGATTCCATTTCGTATGCTTATGGAATAGGTTTAGCACAACAGGGACTGAACCAATACATCTCTCAACTTGGCGTAATTGCCGATACCACAGGCATCCGTGCTACATACAACGCCAATATAGCAGCGGAAACCAGCCCGGCCCAAAAAGCCAAACTGGAAAAAGAACTAAACTTCAAATTGGATTCGATAAACAAGGTAAATACCAAAAATATTGCGCTGTTTGCCGATGGAATCACCGCCCGCTTCAAAGCAAAAGACAACAACTCGGCTTACTTTGAAGGAACTTCAATTGGTAGCCAGTTGACCAAAATGATTCCTTCTTTTTCGGCTCAATTGTATGGCGATGACAAAAAGAACGAAATCAACAACGATTTGGTGCTTTTGGGATTAATCAGCGCGTTGAAGAATCAGAAATTGCTCATGGATGACTCTTTCAACTTTGTCGAAAAAAAGATGGCTGCCGCACAAGAAAAACTGAATGAGGAAAAAGCGGAGAAGCTTAAACTGCAATACGCCGATGAAATAGCAAAAGGCGAACAGTTTTTTCAGGGAAACAAAGCCCGGCCCGGCGTAACTACGCTGCCGGACGGACTTCAATACCAGATAGTAAAGGAAGGAACCGGCGCAAAACCTACCATCAACGACAGGGTTAAAGTACACTACAAAGGCACGCTTCTCGACGGAACAGTATTTGATAGCAGCATCGACAGAGGCGAACCGGCCATATTTGGCGTAGGACAGGTTATTAAAGGATGGACAGAAGTGTTGCAATTGATGCCCGTAGGCTCGAAATGGATCGTATTCATTCCCTACAATTTGGGCTATGGAGCAACTGGAGCAGGCGATAAAATCAAACCTTTCTCGGACTTGATTTTTGAAGTAGAGCTTCTTGGCATCGAATAAAGAAAGTTAAGATGGTCGGAGATAAGGTTTTGATGCTTTTATTGAGCGTCATTCTCTTGGCGTTGGCGTGCGGAAATGAAAGCAGGTAAAAAAATACTCAAATGGCTGCGTAACATCGTCATTGCATTTTTTGTTATCAGCATCTTGCAGGCGCTGATATTCAAATTTGTGCCGGTGTATTTTACGCCTTTGATGCTTATACGCAGTGTGGAACAATTGGCTGACGGAAAAAGCATCACTTGGGAACACAACTGGGCGCCCCTCGATGAAATTTCTGACAAACTGCCCGCAGCAGTAGTGGCATCGGAAGATAATTTATTCCTCGATCATCAGGGATTCGATTTCGAGCAAATCGAAAAAGCGCGAAAGGAAGCAGAAGAAGGTAAACGCCAACGCGGAGCAAGCACAATCAGCCAGCAAACCGCCAAGAATGCCTTTCTATGGCCGGGGAAATCATACATCCGAAAAGGATTGGAAGCCTATTATACGGCGCTTATCGAATTTGTTTGGGGCAAGGAGCGCATCATGGAGGTGTATCTCAACTCCATAGAAATGGGCGATGGTATTTATGGCGCGGAGGCCGTGGCGCAAAATCATTTCCACAAATCGGCAAAAAAGCTTTCGCGGGACGAATGCGCCCTGATTGCGGCCAGTTTGCCCAACCCCCGAAAATTCAATTCGGGGAAACCCTCCAAGTATATGCAAAAACGAAAAGGGCAGATTATTTCGCTGATGGGGAAAATAAAGCCTGTTAAGTTCGACTAGTTGCCTGAAATCCTCGTTGCCGCATGGCCTCAAAAGTGAGGATTGCCGTAGAAACAGACACATTCAACGAGTCTATCCGGCCCCTCATCGGTATTTTTATTCGGGTATCGGCATTTTCCAGCCAAAAAGCGGTTAGCCCGTCTGCTTCCGTCCCCATGACGATAGCCGCCGGTTGTTTGAAATCGGTATCCTGATACCAGCTTGAGGCTTGCAGCTCGGCGGCAAAACTGCGTATATTATTTGCCCGAAGCCAGCGCAAAGCCTCCTCCGACGGGCACACAGCCGTTTGCACGGTAAACAAGCATCCCACACTCGAGCGGATGGTATTCGGGTTGTACAAGTCGGCCAAGGGGTCGCATATTATTACGGCGTCGGCAGCAGCGGCGTCGGCAGTACGCAAAATAGCGCCTAAATTCCCCGGTTTCTCAACCGCCTCCAACACAATGATGAAGGGATTATCGGATAAATGCAAGTCGCTTAACGAATGGTTTTTAGGTCTGGCCAGAGCTAGTAAGCCATCGGAACCTTCGCGGTAGGCAATTTTTTGAAAAACGCTTTCACTCACTTCCTGTTTAATTGAATCGGGCAGCGTGTCCAGCACCTCCGGGTAATCGGTCGAGGCAAACAGCTCGGGGCAGATAAACACCGCCTGTATGCTGTAATCGCCGACCAAAGCAAGCGACAACTCCCGTCCACCTTCTATAATGAACAAGTTCTGTTGTTTCCGCTCTTTATTCTTAGCTAACTTGGTTATATTCTTAATCTTAGGGTTTTGCAGACTGCTGATTGTTTCCATTGTGTTCCGTACAATTTATAAACTGTTTCCCAAAAGTAGTAAAAAAGTTATGAGTTGACGAATGTGGGTGATGAGAATAATGAGAATAATGTGCCAATGAGACTAATATGTCAATCTTGCTGTCATTGCGGGCTCCGACCCGCAATCTTCTGGCCAATTGTCTGAACCATGATTTTAATATGA
Source organism: Viscerimonas tarda (assembly GCF_054601255.1). NCBI lineage: Bacteria > Pseudomonadati > Bacteroidota > Bacteroidia > Bacteroidales > Dysgonomonadaceae > Viscerimonas > Viscerimonas tarda. The sequence continues at coordinate 40,855 of NZ_BAAHWV010000018.1, forward strand.
TTAATAGGATTTACATGATTGTATCGTAGGGGCGTATTCGATACACCCCCTACACATTCTTCGTTGGGCAACCGAAAGGGATTGCCCCGACATTAACCAATTTCGCATAAAAATGTTAAATATAGAACATTATTAATCGTCTTGTTGTTTAATTTATAAGTTCAACTCTTTCGCAGGGCGCCTGCCGGAAGTTGGTTGTCATTAATATATTATTTATTAGTTAAACATGAAGAAGAAAGAGACTATTTAAGTGATTGAACAGTCTCTTTTTTCTTTCATAATCAGGGCTCACCAGCAAACCCCTGTGTTTAACCCTCGAAATCATAGCCCATCGGGCTTACATATCAATAGAAAACAGCCTAATCTCCCTCATAAATTGTCCGTAGGACATTCACCTGCTCATTGGTGTATCCCCTACGGGGAAAATGGCGAATCGGAATGCTATTTTTCTATTGATATGGATGTCCTACGGACAATTGTCGTAAAAATAAGTGTCGCCTCCATGCGTGGCTTGGCAGGGAAATTTGACCATCAATTCGTAAATCATGTTTCCCCTGTTCCGTTAGGAACAGGGGAAACGGGCTTTCAAAATCTAACGTACCGTCATTGTGCGGAGCGTAAGAGGGCGAATAAAATTCTTTCTGTTTAGATTATTGCCTAAACACAGTTTTGCTGGTGAGCTATAATCAGCTTTGTTTTTTATTAGGCATGATTAATGAAAAAAATAAAGCAGTAAATAAAAACGACAAAATGAATTTAATCAGGGATTTTTTATCGGTATGTCCCTCAATTAAATAATTCACAGTTGCTACCATTCCAGCGACGAACAGGGCGCTTAACAGAATTCTATATTTCCTCATAATGAACTAATATTGACGAATCGCTCTTTCATACAAATATACATGAAACTTTTCAATTTATATACAGGCGAATAAATTTGAAAAAATATACTTTTTTCATCAAAATACTTCATTGACTAAAATTTTAAACAGATTCTTAATACCTTTGGCGGGAAAATCAACGCATTATGATCGAAATCCATCAAATACCTTCGCCCTGCTACGTTATGGACGAAAGCCTGCTGAGGGAGAACCTGGCTCTTATCAGGTCGGTAAAGGAACGGGCTAAAGTCAATATCATACTGGCATTTAAAGCTTTTGCCGTATGGAAATCTTTTCCCATTATCCGCGAATATATTCCGTATTCAACCGCCAGTTCGATATACGAAGCCCAATTGGCTTATGAAGAAATGGGAAGCCCGGCTCATACTTTTTCGCCAGCCTACACCGAAGAGAATTTCCCCGTATTTCTGAAATACAGCAGCCATATAACATTCAATTCGCTCTCCCAGTTCAGGCGTTTTTATCCGCTGGTGGTTGCGGGAGGAAACAAGGTGTCGTGTGGATTAAGAATAAATCCCGAATATTCGGAAGTGAAAACCGACCTCTACAATCCGGCTATCCCCGGGTCGCGCCTGGGAATTACCAACGAACACTTGCAAGCGGATTTGCCGGAAGGTGTCGAAGGTTTGCATTTTCACACCCTCTGCGAATCGTCCTCGTACGATTTGGAGAAAACGCTCCAGCATGTTGAAGAAAAGTTCGGGCATTTGCTTGGCAAAGTAAAATGGCTGAATATGGGCGGCGGACACTTAATGACGCGAAAAGACTACAACATCGAACACCTGATAGCTTTGTTCGAATCGTTCAGAGCGAAGTATCCTCAGCTCGAAATTATTATGGAACCGGGTAGTGCTTTTGCCTGGGAAACCGGAGTACTTGTTTCGAGGGTAGTGGATATTGTGGAAAACAGGGGCATAAAAACAGCTATACTGGATGTATCTTTTGCCTGCCATGCGCCCGATTGCCTCGAAATGCCCTACAAACCACATATACAGGGCGCTTACCACGAATCGGTACCCGGTAAACCCAGCTACCGCATGGGTGGAAACAGTTGCCTGAGTGGTGATTTTATCGGCGACTGGTCGTTTGACGAACCCTTACAAATTGGCGACAGGATTGTTTTTGAGGACATGATACACTACACAATCGTAAAAACAACGATGTTCAACGGCATACCCCACCCTGCAATTGCCCTCTGGACAAAAGACAATAAGCTCGAAATATACAGAGAATTCGATTACCCGGATTATAAAAACAGGATGAGCTAAAGCCTCTCCAACCTCCCAGCCTCTATCCCCCTTCGGGGACTTTCTCCAAAAGGAGAAAGGAAAAGGTAAAAGTTTTTGGGAGGCTTTTAGTTCCCCCTACGGGGGATTAGGGGGCTCACTTTCTCCATCGGAATGCTTACTTCAATTGTGCCTTCCGAGTAGGGGGCAATCTCGTATTCGTTGTAAATATAAACCAGCTCGTCCTTATTCAGGTAGAAATTTCCGTTGGGTTGCACGTCGTCTTTATCGAAGAGTACCTCGTCAATCCGGTCGCCGTATTCCAAATTCAACGCTTCCAGAATAAGCGATTTCAATTTGGCTGTTGAGTTGGGTTTGAAAAAATTGGATTCGTCAAGCAAGGTGGCATTCCTCAAATCAATGTTGTAAATCCGCACATTGTGCGACCCGTGGGCGCCACCCATATAACTTTCTGTTAAGGTCTGCACCGTCAGAATACTGTCTATCGAATCCACTACCGCCGTTTTCACAGTTTGATAATAGTTTGCGAAGTCCGCCATATCTCCGTCCAATTCGGAGGTCATCAGGGGTAGGGATTGTTTCGTCTTGAGCAATAGCGCCATATCTCCGTCTAATTCGGAGGCCATCTCCAGGGATTCATCCGTCAGCTGCTTTTCAAAAAGTTCAAAGGCTCCCTTCGGGCTACGTCCGGCATAGTCTTCACCTGCAAAAGCCAATACAAACAAATTCTGTAACTTGTTCAGCAAGCTATCGTTACAATATGCCACCGGATAAGTGAATTCGAGCTTTAATTTCATGTACGGCTTGGTAGAATCGTTAGATGCAAAAATCTTTTTATCAACTTTCAGGGTATCAAAAGCCAAGCTCTCTTTCTTTACAGGTTCGGTACACGAAAGCAAAAAGAAGAACAAAAATAAAAACACCACAAAATTTTTCATTGCACAACAAATTAGGTAAATATTAAATACAATAAGAACAATAAAAATATAAATTAATCGTTTGAATGATAAACAATTTAATTTAAAGCCTATGAGCAATAACTCTACACTCAAAGATAATAGAATTATCAATAAAAAAGAAACTAAAGCCTCGGAAAAAGCAATCTGCTTCCTGAAAATGTTTGCGAGGGCGTATTGTATCGAGAAATCGCTGCCTTCTCCCATTAATGGGGTTTATGTGAATTGATAATTAGCTTTAATATACCAAGGCAAATGCATGAAAAAAGTTACTGCTTATGCCTTTCGGTAAAGTTGCTGATATGAGCAGGAGATTCCTCCCTTTGGTCGGAATGACTGTCTCCTTTTTGGGAGAGAGGATGAGGAAGCGGCGGCGAAGCCGCCGCTTCCTCATCCCTTAAACCACTAACAGGCGAGTCATTCCAACCAAAGGGAGGAATCTCATCCGTAATAGTGCTAGTAAAATTTTTCAAGGTTTGCCCTGATTAATTTGCTGATTCGTTTTTCGTTTCTCATTTTTATTCCCTATATTTGTTATACAAATAAAGCCGATAAAAGATGAATCATAAAATAGCTCCATCCATATTAACTGCTGATTTCTTAAATTTAGAATCGGAAATCAATCTTATCAACGAGAGCGAAGCCGACTGGATACATTGCGATGTAATGGACGGCGTCTTTGTTCCGAATATCTCGTTTGGTTTTCCTGTTTTAGACCGGCTAAAAACCGTGGCCAAAAAACCGCTCGACGTTCATTTAATGATTGTTCAGCCGGAAAAATTTATTGCGCAGGTAAAAGAATCCGGCGCTTATATGATGAATGTTCATTACGAAGCAAGTCCCCACTTGCACCGGACAATCGGCGCTATACACGAAGCCGGAATGAAGGCCGGAGTAACGCTCAACCCGCATACTCCCGTCTCTCTGCTCGATGATATTCTTCAGGATGTGGACATGGTGCTGGTTATGTCGGTGAATCCGGGCTTTGGCGGACAAAAATTTATCCCCCGGTCGGTTACAAAAGTCCGCGAGTTGAAGGAGATGATTCTGAGGAGGAACCTCCCTACCTTAATTGAAGTGGATGGCGGCGTAAACCTCGAAACCGGAAAATTGCTGCTTGATGCAGGCGCAGACGTACTGGTAGCCGGAAACGCCATTTTTGCCAATGCACAACCAAAGGAGATGATACATAAACTGAAAAGCATCCGGTAACTCCGATAAACTGCGGTGTATGCAAAATGCTTTGGCAAGGCTGCCTTTTCTCCGTTTATTGCTGCCCCTGTTAGCGGGAATCGTTTCCCAGTACTTTTTTTGTTCGCAAAATTGGGCTTTTCCTTTCCTGTTTCTGGGGCTTGTACTCATGGCCTTTTCGTTTTTTATTCGTCCGCGCGAGCACTACAAATGGCGCTGGTTATTTGGCGTCGGCTGTTATTTTTTTCTCTTTTCAATCGGGCTCATCTCAACCTCTCTCAGGCAGGCGCAATCGGCCTTCACTTTTCCTGAAGCTAAAGCCCAATACACGGGCGTAGTAGCCGATATTCCACAAGTCAAGCCTAAATCAATCGCTTGCAATCTGCAGCTCAACGGGTCGGATAAAAAAATAGTTTGCTACCTGCAACCCGGCATCCGAAGCAATAAACTGACTGTTGGCGAAGAAATCAGTTTTTCGGGTAAAATACAGCCATTCAAGCATTTCGGCAACCCGAACGACTTCGACTATCCCCGTTATATGTATAACAAAGGCTTCGCGGGAACCCTCTATTTATATTCGGACGACTGGGAATCGACAGGGCGCAAGCCTTTTTCGGTTTTGTCGTTCGCTCTACAATGCCGGCAATCTATGCTGGAATTTTATCAAAGCCTGAAACTGGATGATGAAGAATATGCCATCCTCTCGGCCCTAACGCTCGGATACAAGGATGTGCTTTCCGCCGACCTGAAACAAGCTTTTCGCGCAACCGGAACCGCCCACGTACTGGCTGTAAGCGGAATGCATGTGGGTATTATCTACGGGGTTATTCTCTCTCTGTTTGCCTTGTTTGTCCGTTCGGGGAAACATTACCGGACGTTGCAGCTGCCTATTATCGTCCTGCTGTGGTGCTATGCATTTGTTACGGGTTTTTCGCCCTCCGTCATCCGGGCGTCCATTATGCTGACTATATTTTGCGTTGCAACTATCTTCGGCAGAAAAGGGCTTAGCTACAACAACATATCGCTGGCCGCTTTTTTCATGCTCTTAGTCAATCCTTTTTCCTTGTTCGATGCCGGATTTCAATTGAGCTTTGCCGCCGTATTGTCAATCCGCTTTTTCCAACCTGTTTTATCCGGCTTGCTTAGCCCGAAAAACAACTACATCCGAAAAGGCTGGGAGCTTTTCACCTTGTCCATTGCGGCACAAATTGGCGCTTTTCCCGTTTGTCTCTACTATTTCGGCACGTTCCCCAGCTACTTCTTCATCACCAATCTGTTGGTGGTACCCTTGGTCTCCGTTTTGTTTTACGGCGCGATATGCTTATCGGCAGCGGCATTAATAGCGAGCGCTTTACCGGCTTTCTCCGGCTACATTTATTACCTGCCTGTTAGCTTCCTGAAGTTGGTAATCTCCCTTATGACAAGTCTTGTCCGGTTTTTCGAGCAACTTCCGTTTGCACTGATTGAGGACATAAAATTATCGTTTACGGATGCGGCCTTGCTGATTGCTGTCATCCTGAGCATATCGCTGTTTTTGATGCACAAACAAGCCAAATTATTTATCTGCGCTTTGAGTTTTGTTTTGCTTATATGCCTGTTGCATTTAGGCGAATCGGCTGTCTTTAAGCAAAATGAGTTGACTATTTATCAAAAAGACAAGCTACCCGTCATTGCTTGGAACACCGGAATGGTTTCACATACCATCAACAGCATAACGACAAATAAACTAATCGACTTAAAAGGGAAACGCTTTTTATCCCTCGTTTCGGACGAATGGGACGAAAAGCAAACCGCTGAGAGATACCCACTGGATTATCTGCACATTGTTAACGGCAATTCAATTTCTTTGTATTCTTTAACTCAAACCTTTTACATCCAATCGGTGATTATAGATAGCTCATTATCAACAAAAAACAGGAGGCGGATAACGAAAGAATGCGAAAAATTGAAAATACCTTATTACGATATGTCGCGAAAAGGCATTTTTCGGATAAATTTTTAGTACTTTTGCCAAGATAATATAACCGATACGTGTATATAAAGCGATGATTTCTAAAATAATAGCCCAGGAGAAGATTTCCAGAGTAGCCGACTTACTCGACAAGTACGACAAGATTGTTATCGTTACACATGTTTCGCCCGACGGCGATGCCATTGGGTCTTCCCTCGGATTATTCCATTACCTGAACGACTTGGGTAGCGAGGTTACGATTATCACGCCCAATTCGTTTCCCGATTTCCTGAAATGGATGAAGGACGCGAAGGACATTCTTAATTTTGAGAAATATCCCGATTATGCGAAGAAACTGATTGAGGATGCAGAACTTATTTTCTGCCTGGATTTTAATGTCCTCAAACGAATTTCGGGGCTTGGTAACCTGGTAGAAAACGCTAAGGCGAAAAAAGTACTGATAGATCATCATCCCGACCCGGCTGATTTTTGTGATGTTACCATATCCTATCCCCAAATATCTTCGACTAGCGAACTTATCTTCCGGTTGATTTGCAGGATGGGCGATTTTGACGCCATTAGCCGCGAGGGCGCCGAAGCCATTTATGCCGGTATGATGACCGATACCGGAGGTTTCACCTACAACTCCAATAACGAAGAAATATACTATATCATTGGTCAGCTGCTCCGAAAAGGAATTGATAAAGACCAGATATATGCCCGTGTATATCACAATTATTCCGCCGATCGCTTTCGGATGCTGGGCTTTATCCTCTCCGAAAGGATGAAGGTATATCCCGGGTTTAATACGGCCTTTATGTGGCTCCGCAAAGAAGAACAGTCGTCCTATAACGCCAAAAAAGGCGATACCGAAGGCTTTGTGAATATTCCATTGAGTATTCAGCACATCGTGTTCTCGGTTTTTATGCGCGAAGACGATGGTCTGATAAAAATCTCGTTCCGTTCATCCGGCAGTTTCCCCTGCAATGCATTTGCCTCTCAGTATTTCAACGGTGGAGGGCATCTCAATGCCTCAGGGGGCGAATATTACGGTTCGCTCGACGACGCAATCAGCATTTTTGAAAAAGCATTACCCGAATATATTAACCAATTAAAACAACAAAAAATTAGTTGAATGAAAAAGATAGTTGGATTTACACTCATTATAGCCTGTGTTTCTTTGGCGCTGTCGTGCAGCCACAGCGAAACATACGCCGATAAGCTAAAAAAAGAACGGAAAGCAATCAACAACTTTATAGATAGAAGAGGGATACAGGTCATCAAGCAATATCCCGAAAATGGCGTTTTTGGGGAAAGAGAGTTTTTTCTGGACCCTAATTCCGGCATTTACCTGCACGTTGTTGATTCGGGAAACGGACGAAGAGCCACCACCGGACGGAAAGTATATGTTCGCTTTAAGGAAACCGGAAGCCTCATCTCCAACCCCACCGATGCCGATCTGACCGATACAAACAGCGATGGAGTGGCCTATCAGGATTACCTCTACTTCACCTACGGCGATGCCTCCACCTATATCGACTATTCGCTGACCGGTAATATTACCGTTTCGAATTACCTCTATAAATCGCCGGGGATGGTTGCTCCGCTCAAGTTTGTTGGCGATAGCGCCATTGTTCAGCTGATTGTTCCTTTCAAAAACGGATCGGGGCTTCAGCAAACATCTTACGAACCGGTTTACTTCGGGTATTTATTTTACGATTTTCAGAAAGAACAAGGAGAATAAAAGCTCCTCCAACCTCCCCACAGGGGAGGCTCCAAATCCTCCCTACGGGGGGTGGTGGGGCTGCTAATTAAGAAATATGACACTAATAAAATCAATTTCGGGAATACGGGGAACTATCGGCGGAAAAGCCGGTGATGGATTAAACCCCTTGGATGCCGTAAAATTTGTTTCGGCTTATGCTACATTTATCAAAAAAACAACCACAGTAAAAGAACCTAAGATTGTTGTTGGTCGCGATGCGCGCATATCGGGTCCCATGATGGAAAATGTGATTGTCGGCACGCTGATGGGTATGGGCTTTGATGTTGTTAACATTGGATTGGCCACCACTCCAACTACCGAACTGGCTGTTGTTTACGAGAAGGCTTGCGGTGGTATTATCCTCACAGCCAGCCACAACCCCAAACAATGGAACGCATTGAAACTGCTCAACGAAAAAGGCGAATTCCTGAATGCCGAAGAAGGCGCTGAAGTGTTGAGGAATGCCGAAGCAGCCGATTTTGTTTATGCCGATGTTGACCACCTGGGCAAAGAAACAAAGAAAGATTACACCGACAAGCATATACAATCGGTCTTGGATTTGAAACTGGTGGATGTTGATGCCATAAAATCGGCGAATTTCAAGGTGGCGATTGACTGTGTAAACTCGGTTGGCGGCATTGTTATTCCCAAGCTCCTAAAAGCGCTGGGCGTGCAGAATACCATTGAGCTGTATTGCGAACCCAACGGCCACTTCCCTCATAACCCGGAACCACTTCCCGAACACCTGACCGAAATATCGGCAACCATCAAAAAGCAAACAGCAGATGTGGGCTTTGTAGTCGATCCCGATGTCGATCGCTTGGCTGTTGTGTGTGAAGATGGGGCGATGTTCGGCGAAGAATATACGCTGGTTGCCGTTGCCGACTATGTACTGAAACATACGCCGGGCGCAACCGTTTCAAACCTCAGCTCGAGCAGGGCTTTGCGCGATGTAACCCGAAAATACGGAAAGGAATATTACGCGGCTGCCGTTGGCGAAGTAAACGTTACGGCCAAAATGAAAGAAAAAAATGCCATCATCGGCGGCGAAGGCAATGGGGGAGTCATCTACCCCGAAAGCCACTACGGACGCGATGCATTGGTTGGTATCGCCCTGTTTCTGACACATTTGGCGAATGAAAAGAAAACCGTAAGCCAATTGCGCGCAACTTACCCGCAATATTACATAGCCAAACAAAAAATAGAATTGACACCCGACATCGACGTGGACGCAATACTGGCGGCTGTTAAAGAAAAATTCAGTTCGCAGGACGTAACCGATATAGATGGCGTTAAGATAGATTTCCCCGAAAAATGGGTGCATCTCCGCAAATCGAATACCGAGCCCATCATCAGAATCTACTCGGAAGCCTCCACGATGAGCGATGCCGAAAAACTCGGCGCCGAGATTATTGATGTGATAAAGTCGCTGGCGAAATAAATAGTCGTCGGCAAAGCCAAGAGGCTGTGTCAAAAGTATTTTTTCTTAGATTGTCATTGGCTCAGGCCGATTTACGCTCCGCTCCAATTGCTAGCTCCGACCCGCAATCCCCTAAGCAAGGCACAAGTTTTGAGGCTTTGCCAGGAGATTCCGTGTCAAGCACGGGATGACAGGCTTTTGAAGACTCACCGGCAACCCCCTGTGTTTATTCCCCGCAGAGACGGCGCTTTATTAACCGTATGCTTTAGTGTTTGTTGCATAACTACATGTTAAGGCTTAAAGGCTTTCAGCCTTACCTAACGGCTATCAAAATGACACTCAATTAAATCTTAATTTTTTTTAGTGGACATGTGTGTATGGCATACGCCCGCTACCGCGAATGGGGGCGACACACAACGAATTTATCCGAAATTTTTACATCTGAACTGATTTCTAGGTTATTGTATAAAAATACATTTTTCGGAAAGGAAATTGTCTCTACATTTGAGCCGGAAATAACCATCATGGATGGTTGTAGAAATAGTATTTATCATTAACCTTTACACATTGACTTCATGAAAAAAACTTTACTCCGAATGGCCGTATTGGCTATTTATTCTGTGCTTCTTAGCACAAATGTTAGTGCAAACACCAGTTTGGTGGATGTAACAGACAAAATCGCAAACCCCAGCTTTGAAGATGATCTGAACGGCTGGACAGTACAAGATGGCGTATTTACAGGTGGCGCCACGATGACCCCTCTTATTGTAAGCGGCAAAGGGAAATCGGGTTCCAAGTCGGTAAATTTCAATCTCAGTTATGGGCCGCAATTCACTACCGAATGTAGAGTTTACCAAACCATTACGGGATTAGAGCCCGGCCAATACAAATTGGTAGCTCATAAATGTTATGGACGCTGGGAAGCAAAAAATGGACTTTTTGTCAACGGTGGTCTGGGCGAATTTAAAACCAACGGAACAAGTTCAAGCACAAGTCTGTTTATCGAACATTCGCTGGTATTTACTGTCAATGCAAGCGGCACGGCCACAATTGGCGGATATGCATCCATGAGGCGTGAAGCCGAAAATCGCGCCGATAACTTCTGGATAGACGATTTCAAATTGTATCAAATTCAGGTTACTCCCGGTGGAGCTAACACAACGCGCTATATGGAAAAACTGGATCGCGGGCTGGTGGCGGTGAAAGTGAGCAGCGGCGTATATTTAAGCTGGCGTTCGCTGGGAACAGATGATCCGTTGACCTACTTCAAAGTGTATAGAGATTCAGAGTTGATAAAAGCCGGAACAACCACCGATGCTACCAATTACTCCGATGCCAGTGGAACTGCAAGCAGCCAGTACAAGGTGGAAGCATACGTTGGAGACGAGCTGAAAGATGTTTCAGCGGTAGTTACGCCATGGGCCAACCTATACAAAACTCTCACAATGAGCCGTCCTACTGCATCCGGTATTACTTATACACCTAACGATTGTAGCGTGGGCGATTTGGATGGAGACGGCGAATACGAAATTGTAGTGAAATGGGATCCCAGCAATGCAAAAGACAACTCGCAAACAGGAGTTACCGGTAATGTTTTCCTGGATGCCTATAAAATGAACGGTACGCAATTGTGGCGAATCGACTTGGGTCCCAACATTCGTGCAGGCGCTCATTACACCCAATTTCTGGTATATGATTTTGACGGGGACGGAAAAGCCGAAGTGGCATGTAAAACAGCTCCGGGTACCAAGGACGGAAGAGGAAACTATGTAAAAGACGGCGCTGACAATACCGATATTTACCGGAACAGCGATGGATACATTCTTACCGGTAACGAGTACCTGACTGTATTTAAAGGTACAACAGGCGAAAACCTGGCAACGGTGAATTACGAACCTGCCCGCGGAACAGTTGCCGATTGGGGAGATACAAATGGTAATCGCGTTGACCGTTTCCTGGCCTGTGTAGCCTATTTGGATGGCGTACGTCCAAGTTTGGTTATGTGCCGCGGTTATTATGCCCGCGCCGCCCTCACAGCATACGATTTCAGGGATGGCTCACTGACAAAGCGTTGGGCTTATGACACAAACACCAAAGCGGATGTTCAAGAATTGTTCGGACAAGGCAACCACAACCTGAGCGTTGCCGATGTGGACGGCGATGGCAAAGACGAAATTATATACGGCGCATCGGCTATTGATGACGATGGCACAGTTATGTATCGCACAAATTTAGGACACGGCGACGCCATGCACCTTTCCGACCTTGACCCCGATCGTCCGGGCCTGGAAGTATGGGAAGTGCATGAAGATGATATTGCATTTGATCATGGTTACGAATTGCACGATGCCGAAACGGGCGCTATTATCTGGAGCGGATCGGTAACTGCCGATAACGGACGTGGCATGGCTGCTGATATTACGGCCAACCATCGCGGATTTGAAATGTGGAGTTCCGCCGGTTCGGGCACTTACAATGTTAAAGGAACAAAGATCTCGAACAGTAAGCCCTCACAAAACTTCCGCATTTATTGGGATGGTGATTTACAGGATGAATTGATGGATGGATCAAGTGGCAATGCTTTATCTATAACAAAATGGAATGCAGCTGTAACTTCCTCCTCCACGCTTATTACGTTTACAGGTACATCAAGCGTAAACACCACAAAAGCAAATCCGTGTTTGAGCGCCGATATATTGGGCGACTGGCGCGAAGAAGTGATAGTATATAACAAATCGACCCCCGCGGAACTTAGGATTTATACCACCACCACGCCAACCACCTACCGCCTTTATACCCTGATGCACGACCCTGTTTACCGTATGGGCATAGCTTGGCAAAACACGGCCTACAACCAGCCGCCTCATTTGGGATTCTATATTGGCGATGGACTTGGCAATGTGCCTACACCCAATATAATTACAGTTCCTTATCTGGAGGATACAGCTACGGCAATTGAGAGCGGAGCAAGTAAACCGGATAAAACGCTGTCGGCCTATCTGGATGCTGACGGAGTACTTCGTATCGAATCGCCGGAGGCAAGTATTCAGGCTGTGAGTATTTACTCAATTGGTGGAGGATTGCTACACCAAAGCGCCAACCTGAATAGCAATGGCTATTCTTATTATGCCGCAATACCCGATAAGGCGCTCATCGTAAAAGTAACGACTACCGAAGGCGTTAAATCCTTAAAGGTAATAGGGAAGTAATCGCCTCCTCCCTAACCCCCTCCTGCTGAGGGGGCTATCTCAAAAGCTGAATTGGCACGCAGATAAACGCAGATTATTAAATAATTGATAATCTGCGTTTTATTCTGTGTGAATTTTGTTCAGACCAAAATATATTAATTTGAAAAGTTTGGTCTATTAGCAGAAAAATTGTATCCCGTTGCCGCGAATGGGGGCGACAAATAGCTGGTGCAGGCTTGCAGCCTGTGTCCAATAACGAATTGGTCGTTTAACTTTGCTGGTACCTAAGACACGGACAACATGTCCGCGCCAGCCGGAAAAAAATTAGTACTACTGTTACGAATGAGATTCCTCCCTTTGGTCGGAATGACTCGCCTGTTAGTGGTTTAAGGGATGAGGAAGTGGCGGCTTCGCCGCCACTTCCTCATCCCCTCACCCAAAAAGGAGACCGTCATTCCGACCAAAGGGAGGAATCTCCTGCTTATATCAGCAACTAAGGCATAAGCAGTAAAATTTTTCATGCGTTTACCCTTGAACTTTGAACCTTGAACTTTTTTACTATCTTTGCTCCCAATAAAACCAAACCAAAAACAACCATTATGATTATCCCTAAATTTTTAGTCGCCGACAATTCGGAGTATCCCGAAAATATATTTATTGTACATACTGAAAGTCCTCGTTTTATCCTTGATGTGGATAGCGAAGAAGTAGAATGGCTGGAAAAAGAACCCAAAACCGGGGTTGAAGGGCTTATCCAACAGGCGCTTGATTTTTACGAAAGCGAACTTGATAGTTATGAAGACTACGCCGAAGAGGACGACGAGTAGTCGCTTCTTTGTCGGGAAACTCTTTTTTCGGGCGAATTTCTGATAAATTAAAACCGCCCTCCTCTTTTCCATGCGCGGTGGTAGTATTCTTCTTCGAGGTGGCTTACAATCACGCCACGCGAAGTGGAGGCATGTACAAAATACCCGTCTTTGAGGTATATTCCCACATGATTGATTTTTTTTCTGTTATTCGACGAGGTGGCAAAAAATACCAGGTCGCCCGCGCGTAAATTCTTTTTCGAGGTGTTTTTTGTGGTTTTATCGAGCTCAACGGTGGAACGGGCGACCGCCTTTCGATAGGTATTCCAATAAATCCGGTTCACCAAGCCCGAACAGTCGATACCTTTCCGGCTCAATCCGGCATAACGATAGGGGACGCCCAACCAAACCGATGCTTCGGCATACAGCGGAATATTCTTGTCGGTATTTGATATAGGGAAGCCCATTTCGCGCGAAAGTTGTATCACTTCCACCGGATTGTAGGCTACCTGCTTTTGGCTCCGGCACGAGCTGAGCAGCAAACAACACAGCAGGAACAGCAAGCCTCCCCCAACCCCTCCGCAGGAGGGGCGTTTTAGCGCTCCCCTCCTGCGGAGGGGTTGGGGGAGGCCAGGTCTTTTTTTCATATCAAAAAGTATATCCTGCTTTAATTCCACACGACTTTAATCTATTGTTTGAAATCTTTGCCAAGAGCATTTCGCTGTTTTCGTAGGTGGCACGCAAAAATACAAAATGGGTTTTCATCACCGGATAGTCTATTCCAGCTGCCAGATAGTATGCACTGCCCGGCTTCTGATTCAGGAACTCTGTGGTAGTCGTATTATTATACGTTTCATGGTAAACATATCCTTTTTCTTTGAAAAGGTAGGAAAAACCATAAGCTAGCTCCGCATTTAGCACGATTTTGTCGAGCTTGTGCTGATAAACGCCGCCAAACTTGAATGATCCGAGTATTGGATTGTATTTAAAAACATAATATTCAACATTCCCAAGCCAATCCGGGTGAGGTTGATATTTTTCGTTTATGTTCATTTTCGCCAGAGAAAGGTCAAATAAAAATCCCAGTGATGACGATATTCTGGGCAAGAAAAGCGTACTCCTGACGCCAAGCGACGGGCCGGTGGATTTCATGTCCCCAAATTCCGGCAATTCGCTCAATTGGTAATTAAAGAACCGGATGCCGCCATACACCGAAATCCGGTATTTCATATACGTTTTGTCGGGTTTTTCATTTTCGTAAACAATGCATTCCTGCCCGGGTTCGCAAGTCTCTTCGTGGTATTTACGGGCGATTTTTATCATGGATGCCTGATTAAAATCCGAATGGTATGCCAGCTTGGCCACTTCCGGCAAATCGTAGAATGTATAGTTTAGTATGCCTCTGTACTGATTATCGACTTTTTCTATGCGCTTTGCATCGTCTATCACCGTTTTCTTTTGGGTGATTGCCGTTATTTTCCCGTCTTTGTCCTCAAAAAAGAAATAGCGGTTTGTTCCATCGTTGTAGAAATACAGATTCATCATGCCTTCTACCATAAACTCGAGGAAAAGCTTCTTCTCTACATCTTCTATCTCAATGTCGTGCGAAACGTAATACCTGCCGCTTTCGGTAAACCGGTATCCCGATATATCCTGTGGAAAATAGGTTTGAGCCGCCGCCGTTTCCCCTGATTTGAATATACATTTTTCGGAATTTGTTTTATCCGAGCGAAAATCAATCAGACCGTAAATCGTATCCTTATTGTTGGTTATGATATACCCTGTCTGAAAATCCTGCGCATGAAGTATGGATGCCGTAAACAAGAATAGAATAAGGAATAGGTCTTTCATCGGCTTGTTTTTTAGTTCAACAAAAAACAAATATATGCATTTCCCGAAAGATTTACAAATTCAAATAAAAATCTTTCACCAATTCGGTAAATGCAGGGGAGTAAACATGCCGCCCCGTCTCTATCGTCAATTCGTCCGAAACCGTTTCGCATGGCGTTGCCGATAATTCCATCAACAGCCTTTTGGGCGATGATGCAACAACCGGCAAAACGGACGTCGTTCGGGAAACAGACAAGTTATTCCTGCGGGCAAGCGAAACAAGGTAATCCTTCTCCTGAAAAGGAAAGATGAAGGAAATCCGGCCTTTTTCGCTTAACAGGCTGGCCGAAAGCTGTATGAAGTCCTCAATCAGTAACGAATCGGTATGCCGTGCCGTGCTGCGTTGTGCATCGGGCGATTTGAGCGAATAGCTGAAAAACGGCGGATTGGAAATAATCAAATCGTACTTACGGGAGCATTGTCCGGCAAAATCCTGAAACGGGATACATCGGCAGCTTGTCCTGTCTTTGAATGGCGAACGGCTAAAATTTTCGTTTGCCTGCTCCGAAGCCTCTGCTTCTATTTCGATGGAGTCAATGGCAATGCTTTGGTTACGTTGTGCCAGCATCAGCGATACCAAACCCGATCCTGCTCCTACATCCAGTACCCGTTCATTGTCATTCAACTTGGTCCAGGCCCCAATCAATACGCCGTCCGTCCCCACTTTCATGGCGCAACGGTCGTGAAATACGGTAAACTGCTTGAATTTGAAATACGGGTTGGGCATGGGGATATATGAGTTTAAAGTTCAGTTCTTAATGAGAATAATGTGCCAATGAGAATAATATTTTCGCCGGAGCTGTGTCAAAAGTTTCTTTTCTGAACTTGTCATTGCGGGTCGGAGCCCGCAATGACAAGTTATGGAATAAATTATATACATACAACCAATTCGTTGTTGTAACATGGGAACGCAAATTACGCAAATTTTCGCAAATTATATATTGTTTAAAATCAGTCAATTCATAAAATCAGTTGCGCGAATTCGCGTAATCTGCGTAATTCGTGTTCTTCCTAGGTTTGCAAGCGCCATACGCAAAAAAAGCCAAACCCATCAAGGTTTGGCTGTATATATCATACAATTGATAATTTACTCTATTAAAGCGAATTAACGTGAGCGGCCAACTTCGACTTCAAGTTGCCTGCTTTGTTTTTGTGAATCACGTTCTTCTTTGCCAGCCTGTCGAGCATGGAACAAACCGAAGGATATAATTTCTGAGCTTCAGTTTTATCGGTTATTCCACGCAATTTTTTTACTGCGTTACGTGTTGTTTTAGCAACATACCTGTTACGCAACCGTCTGGTTTGAGTTTGTCGTATTCTTTTTTCCGCTGATTTATGATTTGCCATATCGACTAATCTTATTTTTATTGTTCTATTAAATATTCGTTTTGTAGCCCATAGGGGAGTCGAACCCCTCTTTCAAGAATGAAAATCTTACGTCCTAACCGATAGACGAATGGGCCATCTGCGGGTTTTGTTCAACATTGCTGTTGCTGTTTACCCCGATTGCGGATGCAAAGGTAGCGTATATTTCAAAATTCGCAAATATTTGCTATACTTTTTTTAAAAAAATAATATCCGAATCAATCTGCACCCAGTTTCTGGAAGGCTTTGCCGAGATAATCTATTACATCGGAAGGCAACATACTTGGCTGCGATTTATCTTCTGCCGCCAAATCGCCTGCCAATCCGTGCAGATAAACGCCCGATAAACAGGCATCTAATGGCGTATGTCCCTGTGCCAGCAACGAAGTGAGTATCCCCGTCAGTACATCGCCACTGCCTCCGGTCGCCATCCCCGGATTGCCGGATGAGTTGAAATACACATCGCCCTGGGGTGTTACAACGGCTGTATAGGCTCCTTTCAGTACCATGTAAACCCTATGCTCCTGCGCCAAATTGCGTGCCGACTGCAATCGTTGGTAGCCATCAGCGGACGAAAATCCCAACAGCCGGTCGAATTCGAGCGGATGGGGCGTAAGAATACTTCCGGCAGGAATGGTCTTTTTTAGCTCTTCATCGGCGGCTATCAGGTTCAGGGCATCGGCATCTATTACCATCGGCTTTTTATAGCTGTTGAAAAGGCTTTGGAGCAGGTTTCTTGCTTCGGCGGATGTTCCTATGCCCGGCCCTATGCCAATGGTGTGCTTGTCCAGGCTGTTGGGAATTGCTTCACCATTTTCGGCATCCACCATGGCTTCGGGTACGACAGCTTGCATAATGGCTATTCCGCAGGCCGGCACATGCATCGTTAACAAGCCGACCCCTGTCCGCAAACAGGCGCGTGCCGCCAGAATAGCTGCTCCCATTTTACCCGGCGAACCGGCAACAATAAACGCCCTGCCGTAATCGCCCTTATGAGAAAATTTTCTGCGTGGAACGAGCAGCGAAGCAATGTCGCTTTGTTCTATGTAATGATACGGGCTTTCTTCCTTTTCAATGCTCAACGCCGAAAGACCTATATCCAGTATCGAAAACCGGTTGCAATAGTCCTTATTTTCGGGTAACAGCAACGACAGCTTGGGGAATTGGAAACTGAATACCTGACCGGCTTTTACAATCGCCTCGGGGTCGTTCTCGCGGTTATCCTCCATCTGCATTCCCGAAGGTATATCAATGGCATATACGCTGCCGTTAGCCTTGTTAATCGCTTCCACAACCTCTTTATATACGCCTTCCAGCGGACGATTCAAGCCTGAACCAAATAGCCCGTCAATAATAACGCTTTTGGCCGGAATAGCCGGTACATCGTCTCTTTTGCCGATAGCATGTACTTCGACCAGCTTTTCCAAGCTTTCTTTATTTGCCTTGCAATCGGGCGACAGTTTGCCATCGCTTGTTACAAGATAAACCGCCAGATCGAAAGCCTTTAAGTGATAAAGCATACGGGCGATGGCCAAAGCGTCTCCGCCATTGTTGCCCGGCCCCGCAAATACATATATTTTCTGCTGGGGAACAAGCGAATACAGCAATTCTTCAAACACAGCCATTGCTGCCCGCTCCATCAACTCAAGGGAAGTAATCACCTCTTCCTCAATGGTATAGCTATCTATTTTTCGGACTTGTGCGGCGTTGAATATTTTTATCATATTTTTGATTATCTGCGTGGAGACGTGGCGCGCCACGTCTCTACAAAAAACCTTGTCATCTTCTTCCCCGTAAAGATACAAATAAAAAACAAAAACTCCGCAGCCGGTAATAACAGGGCAAACCATGAAAAAATTTAGTACTACTGTTACGGATGAGATTCCTCCCTTTGGTCGGAATGACTCGCCTGTTAGTGGTTTAAGGGAGTAGGAAGCGGCGGCTTCGCCGCCGCTTCCTACTCCCCTCTCCCCCAAAGGAGACCGTCATTCCGACCAAAGGGAGGAATCTCCTGCTCATATCAGCAACTTTACCAAAAGGCATAAGCAGTAAAATTTTTTATCGAATCGGATGGCTTTACTCAACCGTTATTTCGGCTGATGCTTCGCCCTCGATGCCCTCTGCCGAGGCGGTAATTTGTATTTTCCCTTTATCCTGATTGGCCATGACGATGGCGTAACAGTCGCCCATGTAGGCGCTGTGTTCATTCAAAATATATTGTTCGTGTGCGGCGCCGTCGCCGTTGTCGGTTGCAATTATTTTTCCGGCTCCTTTCAGCGTGAATTTAATCAGCTGGTCGTTGTTGGGGCAAGGTATGCCGTCTTTGTCCACCAGCGTAGCTTTCACATACGATACATCGTTGCGGTTGTTGGCTATCAGCGTTTTGTGAGGGGTCAGCACAATGTGGTGGGGCGCTCCGGCTGTTGTATGCACTTCCTTGGCGACCAGTTTGCCGCCTGTACGTGCTTCGGCGCGAAGTTCGCCTTTTTTGTAGTTGATATTCACCGGAATGGGCGCGTGATTGGCCGGTCTTTTGTATATGCCTACCGATTCATTGTTCAAAAACAACTCCACTTCTTCGGCATTTGTATAGATGGCGAGGTAGGCTTCGTCGTATGTTACCGGGTCGATGGCTGTCCAGTCATGCACCCATTCACCTTCTCCGGCATTGTCCGATTTGCGAACAACGTGCACTACCGGCGCTTTTCCCCACCAGGCGCTACGTAACAGTCCCAGTTGTTTCCAGCCGCCCACTTTGTCGAACAAAGCTTGTCCGTAAGCGATTCTTGGCCAAGCCGATTCGCCCAGATAATCGAATCCGGCCCACAGGAATTGGCCACACATAAATTCGTTGTCGCGGAGAGCCAGATAGGTTTCGAGGTCGTGTACGTTTTCGGTTCCGATGGTTATCCGTTTGGGGTTTTGAGCATGTGCGGCAAGCAGCTCGCCCGGACGGTAGTTCTGACCTACAACATCCATCATATCGGCAAAACCGTTGTTATATACGCCCGAAGTATTGGGGCGGAAAAGCGCCATGGTAACCGGACGTGTTGGGTCTAATTGGTGAATCAAATCTTGTTGGTCCTTGTATTTCTTAAATCCTTCGGGATTATCGAGCTTGTCGTGAATTTCATTTCCTACGCTATACAACACGATGGACGGATGGTTGCGGTCGCGCATTACCTGAGCGGTTAAGTCTTTCTCCCACCATTCTTTGAAGTATAGATGGTAATCGTAGGGATTTTTTCGCGCTTCCCAGGTGTCGAAGTTTTCGTCCATCACCAAAAAGCCCATGCGGTCGCATAAATCGTAAAATTCGGGAGCCATCGGGTTGTGCGATGTGCGGATGGCATTTATTCCGGCCTGACGAAGCAAACCGAGGCGGTATTCCCATACGCCCAATGGAACGGCAGAGCCTACGGCGCCACCATCGTGATGCATACAAGCTCCGTACATTTTCAGGGGTTTTTCGTTCAGGAAGAAACCGGTCGTTGCATCGTAACGAATGCTTCGGATGCCAAAATTGGTAAGCTGTTCGTCCAAAACGGTTTTGCCTTCTATTACCTTTGTTATCAGTTGATACATGTTTGTATTTTCCAAATCCCAAAGCAATGGTTTCAGTACTTCCATGTTTTGTTCAACGGTTTGCGAGGAATTAGCGGCTATCTTGAGCGTAGAAGAAGCTGTTTTCACTGTCTTCCCGCTTTTATCCACAACAGCCGACTGAATGGTAAGGCTGCGTTGCTTGGCCGATGTATTATCCACCTGAATAGCAGCTTTTACGCTTGCCTTTGCTTCGCTGACCGAGGGGGTGGTAACAAATACGCCCCAATGCGCCAGATGTACGGGGTCTTTCACCACCAGGCGCACATGGCGGTAGATGCCTGCGCCTGTGTACCAGCGCGATGCCGGTTGGTCGATGTTATTTGCGCGAACAGCCAATGTATTTTTCTCCTTCTCGCCAAACTTAAGCTGAGCGGTCATGTCATACACAAACGAGGTGTATCCGTAAGGCCGGATGCCGAGCAACTGCCCGTTGATATAGACTTCGCTGTTGGCCATTACGCCGTCAAATTCGATAAATACTTGCTTGCCCTTATCGCTTTCGGGCAAGCTGAACGATTTTCTGTACCAACCATCTCCCGAGGGCAGGTAGCCACCACCTCGTCCGGTTTTGTTGGAGCTGTCGTAAGCGCCTTCTCTGCTCCAGTCGTGGGGAACATCCAATACGCGCCAGGCCGAATCGTCGAAAGAAGGATGAGCGGCATCGGTTTTTGTGCCCAGTTCAAAACGCCACTCCTTGTCCATGTCGATAGTTTTGCGTCCCTGCTGTGCCATAGCAACCAGACACAAAAATAATACCGACAACGTAAAAATAGTTTTTTTCATGATCTTATTTTTTATTTATTATTCCATTTATAAGCAAAACTGTCCGCAAATATAGTATTTACAGACGCAAAGAGTAATGGAATAATGAAACGGAATCATGGAATATTGTACACGGGAGGATTTTTTTTAATGGGGCAATGTGAATAATGTAGGGTCGTGGCGTGCCACAACCTTATTTTTTGTGTGGTTGCTTGTAGGGGCGTATGGCATACGCCCACTGCTGCGAACGGGGTTGTCCGCGCCAGCGAAGGAAAGAAATGTAAAAGTTTTTGGGGAAGTTCAAAAGCCTCTTTCATTGGCTTGCGCGTAAAAATAATTCATGTTCGTTGAACGTTGTTTCGTAATTAATTTGTATCTTCGTAGTAGCGAAATCAATAAAAGGACGAAGATTATGGAAACAATGACATATACGGAGAAAAATATAGTTAAGGCATATTCGCTTATGCTTGACAATCTTAGCCTTGCTGCAAAAATAGCAATAGCAGAGCATTTGTCAAAATCATTAAAAAAAGAGCAAATCTCAGATAGTGATTTTTATAATTTATTTGGCTCTTGGAAATCGGACAAAAGCGCCGAAGAGATTATCTCTGAAATTAGAGATAGCCGCAGCTTTGGGAATACTCGTATCATAGAAGCATTTTAAACTATGGAAAAATATCTTTTAGATACGAATATTTGCGTTTTCTTTTTGCGGGGGAAATTCAATATTGACAAAATAATCAAGCAGAAAGGACTTAAAAACTGTAATATTTCCGAAATAACAGTCGCCGAATTGCTCTATGGGGCAGAATGCGACACAAATGTGGAGGAAAACAAAAAGCGAGTAAATGAATTTGTTAGAAAAATGAATGTAATCCCGATCTTTAATGTGCTTTCGGTTTATGCCAAAGAGAAAAAAACATTACGGCAAACGGGGAATATAATAGATGATTTTGATATTTTGATAGGCGCAACAGCCATAGCAAGCAATATGATTTTAGTAACGGACAATGAAAAACACCTGAGTCGCTTATCTAACATAAAATTTGAAAATTGGGTAGAAAGATTATGAACGCAATGGAGTTAGAACTTCAAAAAGCATCTTTGGCTCGTGAGATTCTCACAACTTCGAACGAAGCAATGATAAATAATATGTGGCTGATATTAAATTTTATTGAAGCGTTTTAGCTTTATCCTTGTTTTGAAAACCACCATTTTTTAGACTTCTAAGGATAAACAGTTTATGAGCGCTCATGCTTCGCATATATATTCCATGTATATATCCGCTAGGCGTGGGGTAACTGTTTATTTAGAAGTCAGGTGCGTGGTGGTACCTCAAAACAAATAAACTGAAAGTTCCCACGCTTCCACATTTTATAACACCTTCATTCGGGGAATTGGTGAGGAACAACACGCACGTTTATGAAAATTAAAAAACTATTTTTTGCGGTTGCTTGTTGCTTGGCAACGTCAACCGGGTTTGCACAAATAAGTGGCCAATGCGGAGCTGACCTCTTTTGGAGTTTGAATAGTGGCACGCTGACCATTAGCGGCACCGGAGCAATGGCAGATGCCCCATGGTATGATTATCGTACCGATATTACAACGATAGAAATACAAGATGGGGCAACTACTATTGGATATGGCGCTTTTCGGGGTTGTTCGGCTTTACGAAGTGTTGCTATCCCAAACGGTGTTGTAACAATTGGAGAAGGCGCTTTTTTCGAATGTTCGGCTTTGCCGAGTGTTGTTATCCCAAGCAGTGTTACAAGAATTGATGTGGCTGCTTTTGCTAGATGTAGTAACTTAACGAGCCTAACTATTCCCAATAGCGTTACTACTATTGGAGAACAAGCTTTTGCCGCTTGTAGCCTTTTAGCGTCTGTAACCATATCTAATAGAATAACTAGCATTGATGCTTATCTTTTTCACGATTGCATAAGCTTAACCTCTGTTACGATTCCGGCAAGCGTTATAACTATTGGTTCTGATGCTTTTGTTGGTTGTAGTAACTTGGCCGATATTTATGTACATAATACTACTCCTCCACAATGTGTTGCATCTCATAGCATTTCTTTTTTTAGCTATTTTGCTCGGGTCAGCGGTACTTTACATGTGCCGGCAGGCAGCAAAGCAGCTTATCAAATTGCCAGCGAGTGGAAGAAATTCACAGATATACAGGACGATATTATTTTAGGCATTGAAACTGTTTCAACCAACGACCCCATCATCTCCACACAATACTACAATCTGCAAGGCATAGCGGTAAAGCAACCGCAGCAAGGCAGTATTTATATTGTGAGGGAATTGCACAGGTCGGGGAAAGTAACAGTTAGCAAAACAGCCCCCTAAATCCCCCGTAGGGGGAGTTCAAAAGCCTCCCCTCTGGGGAGGTTGGAGGGGCTGGGTCGTGGCGTGCCACAACCTTATTTTTTGTGTGGTTGCTTGTAGGGGCGTATGGCATACGCCCGCTGCCGCGAACGGGGGTGGCGATGAATGGATGTCAACGAACATGCAATTTGCCCAAACCCAAATGCGGGTGTATTCGATGCGCCCCTACGACAAATACAGACGTGGCGCGCCACGTCTCTACTGGGGGTTCTGAAATACATGGGTTTGTGCTATGCATGGGGGATTGGCTAAGGCCGATTTCCGCTCCGCTCCAATTGCGGGTCAAGCCCGCAATGACAGGAATAATTATTCACATTGGCATATTATTCACATTATTCCCATCACACTATCCCGCTAAATCCCATAAATGCCATGGCCAATATACCGGCTACGAGCAATGCTATGGGCATACCTTGCATACCTTTGGGCACATGAGTGAGGGACAATTGCTCCCTTATTCCCGAAAAGAGGATGAGGGCGAGGCCAAAACCGATAGCGCTTGATACGGCAAAAACTACGGAAGTGATTAAATCGTAGTCTTTTTGGATAACCATAATGGCAACACCCAATATGGTACAATTGGTGGTTATCAAGGGCAGGAATACCCCCAATGCCTGATATAGCGGCGGTGAAACTTTTTTCAATATAATTTCGACCAGCTGAACCAACAGGGCAATGACCAGTATAAAGCTGATGGTCTGCATGTATCCCAGGTTATTGGGGTCGAGCAGGTGTTTCTGTATCAGGAAGGTTACGAGCGTGGAGATGGTCATCACAAACGCAACGGCGGCCGACATGCCAATAGCGGTCTCTACTTTTTTCGATACGCCCAAAAAAGGGCAGATGCCAAGGAACTGAGCCAACACAATGTTGTTCACAAATACAGCTCCGATAAATATTAATATATATTCCATAATTGTTATAAGTAGCCCCTCCAAACCGTCCCGTAGGGGAGGCTTAAAAAGTCCCCCTACAGGGGATTAGGGGGCTGTTTTCTTTAGTTTATTAATAAGTGCAATAAGGTATCCGAGAGCGATAAATGCTCCGGGCGCCAGTACAAAAATGAGCGATCCGTAGCCCTCGGGATAAATGGCGAGGCCGAAAAAATGCCCTGTGCCTAAAAATTCGCGGACGGCTCCCAGCAGTGTCAATGCCAACGCAAATCCCAAGCCCATACCTAAGCCGTCGAAGGCGGAAGGGAGTATGCCGTTTTTGGCGGCAAATGCTTCGGCGCGACCCAAAACAATGCAATTGACCACAATCAAGGGAATAAACAATCCCAAGCTATCGTACAGGTCGGGCAAATAGGCTTCCATACACATCTGCACAACCGTAACAAAGGCCGCGACCACCACAATATAGCCGGGGATACGCACCTGATCGGGTATCAGATTTTTCAGAGACGATATGGCTGTATTGGAGCATATCAGCACAAAAGTAGTGGCCAAACCCATTGCCAGTCCGTTGATGGCCGATGAGGTTGTTCCCAGCATGGGACACATCCCCAGTATCAGCACAAAGGTGGGGTTTTCGGTGATGATTCCGTTTTTTAATATCTGTATGTATTTTTTCATAACTCTGTTGTTTCAATCTTAGTTATCAATGCGTTGCGGATGCTCCCGTGTTGGCGCTGGCTCCCGATGCCGAATCTATTTCTTGTTCGGCGTATGCGGCATAAGCTCTGTTTACGGCATCCAGAAAGGCGCGCGAACTGATGGTTGCCGCCGTAATGGCATCCACATCTCCTCCATCTTTTGTTACGCTTAACAGGCCATTCGACAGGTCTTTACCTATAATACTCTGCTTATTTTTGTCGGCTTTGAACCAATCGCCCATTTTGTCGCCCAATCCGGGTGTTTCGGCATGTTGCAGAACGGCATAATCCAGCACCTTGCCCTCGGGGCTTAGTCCGACTATGATTTTTATTTCGCCGCCAAAACCTTTCATTGAGTTGCTTTCGATGGCTACCCCTATCAATTCCCCCTCTTTTTTTGCAGGATAAATAATTAGAGAATCGTCCGGCGCAACGGCCACCTTCCACGATTCATCCAGCGGAGAGTTATCGAAGCCGGAGACTACCAGCTTGACGGCGTTTTCCAGCTTTTGTTTTTTGGAGAAACTAATTGGCTCGACAGTCTTCGTATTTACAAATGCCAGTATGGCGCTCGAAACAATGCAGATGATAGTGAGCG
The DNA here is from genome assembly GCF_054601255.1 of Viscerimonas tarda. NCBI lineage: Bacteria > Pseudomonadati > Bacteroidota > Bacteroidia > Bacteroidales > Dysgonomonadaceae > Viscerimonas > Viscerimonas tarda. The sequence goes on from NZ_BAAHWV010000018.1 coordinate 66,487, forward strand.
ACAAGAACATATTTGGTAAAGTTGATTTTAGCTTAGCCATTTTTCACCTCCTCTCCAAATCTTTTAGGTTGTATATACATATTGATGAGTGGTGTAAACGCATTCATTATCAGTATGGCAAACGATATGCCTTCGGGATATGCACCGAACAGGCGGATAACCGAGGTTATCAATCCTATCCCAACGGCATAAACAATCATCCCCTTTTTGCTCATCGGAGACGTGGTGTAGTCGGTAGCCATAAAAACGGCGCCGAGCAACAATCCGCCCGAAAGCACATGCAACACCGGACTGGCATACGCCGAAGGATCGACCAAATGCATGATGCCGGTGAATACCACAACCGTCAGTACGGTGAAAACAGGGATTTGCCAGGTTATTATCCGCTTCCACAGCATATAAGCCAGGCCAATCAGCAGGGCAATGGCGCTCACTTCGCCAATGCTGCCGCCATGTTCGCCCAAAAGTATGTTGGCATACGAAAACACCTCGTTGGTATGCCCTTTGAGCAAGGCGAGGGTAGTGGCTCCCGTGCTGGCATCGGTGTATTCGAGCGGAAACACGCCGGGCTTAGGCCAAACGGTCATTTGCGCGGGGAACGAAATCAGCAGGAAAACCCGTCCAACCAGCGCCGGATTGAAGATGTTGTTCCCCAATCCGCCGAATGAGATTTTTCCGATAACGATGGCGACAAATGCCCCGATAATAACAATCCATCCGGGTAAATTGGAGGGCAGGTTGAACGCCAGCAGTACGCCTGTTATAGCCGCCGACCCATCCATAATGGTGGTTTTTCCCTTAATAATAAACCGTTGGGCTAAGTACTCGAAAAGGATGCAGGAGGTTACCGAAATAATCGTTACTATCAGCGCGCCCACTCCAAAAGCAACCAGCGAAACCAGAAATACCGGAATAAGCGCAATAAGCGCCCCATACATGTTTTTTTCGATGGAATCGCCGCTGTGTATATGTGGTGAGGGCGATACAATTAGTTTGTTTGTCATATATATATGTATAATATCTTAATTTTTTCTGGCTCTTGCAATGGTCAGCACATTTTTCTTACCCAAGCGAATGTAATCGAGTAGCGGACGGTTGGCCGGACAGGTGTAACTGCACGAGCCGCATTCCACGCAATCGGTAATGTGTGCCGCTTCGGCTTTATCCCAATCTGCAAATTCGGTAGTCGTCATCAGGAGATGAGGAGACAGGCCCATGCAGCAAACGCTCACGCACTTGGTGCAGCGAATGCAATTGTGCATTTCTTTCCGCTGTGCTTCCAACGAGGGAACAATCAGAATGCCCGATGTTCCTTTGGTTACCGGTATGCTGGTATCAATCAAGGCTTTCCCCATCATGGGGCCGCCGCCGATAACTTTCCCCGTATCTTCGGGCAATCCGCCGGCATAGTCAATCAGGTACGACAACGGAACGCCCATACGCGTATATAAGTTGCAGGGTTTGGCTACATGTTTTCCGGTAACGGTAACCACACGCTCGAACAAAGGCTTATTTTTTTGCACGGCTTCGTAAACGGCAAATGCGGTCGCCACGTTCGCCACAACGGCTCCTACGGCTATGGGCAAAGCGCCGCCCGGCACACAGCGTCCGGTGGTGGCTTCTATCAACTGCTTTTCGCCTCCTTGCGGGTAACGTACTTTCAGCGGCGTAACCTCTATTCCCTTGTATTCTTTAGCCAGTTCGCCCAGTTTAGCTATGGCATCGGGCTTGTTTACTTCAATGCCTATCCGGGCTTTTTCCACACCGGCGGCTTTCATCAGTATGCTGATGCCAACGATTATTTCTTCGCCTTTCTCAAGCATCAGTTCGTGGTCGCAAGTAAGAAAAGGCTCGCACTCTACGGCATTAATCAACAGGTATTCGGCTTTTTGTCCGGGGGGCGGACTTAGCTTTACGTGCAGGGGGAAAGTTGCTCCTCCCATACCAACAATGCCTGCTGCAAGAATCTTCTCCTTGATTTCTTCGGGCGAAAACCTGCATTCTTTTACAAACGTATCGCTTTGGTCGATGCCCTCTTCCCAAACATCGCCTTCCACATCAATGTGAATAGCCAGGCGTTTGTAGCCGCTCGAATCAAGTGTGTCCTCTATCTTCAGCACTTTCCCCGAAACAGGAGAATGAATATTGGCCGATACAAATCCGTCGGCTTTGGCCAGCAATGTGCCGACTTTCACTGCATCGCCTTTGTTGACAACCAGCGCCGCCGGTTTGCCAATGTGTTGCGACACAGGAACAACCACCCGGTCGGGCAGTGCAATCCGTTCGATTCTCTTATTCGCCGACAATTTATTGGCAGGAGGATGTATCCCTCCTTTTCGGAATGTCTTTATCATATTTTTGTAATTAAGCCCCCTAAATCCCCCTAGGGGGACTTCCTGAGCCTCCCCTACGGGGAGGTTGGAGGGGCTTTTAGTTTGTTAATTCTCCCACCGGTTCCAAAACTGTTTCTCTTTTTACGGGGAAATTGAGTTCGATTATGGATGATGTGGGGCATTCGTTCACACACTTGCGACACAACATGCATTTCTTATCATCAATGTAGGCCAAGTTGTTTGCTATTTTAATGGCATCGTAGGCACAGGCTTTTTCGCATTTGCTACAAGCAATGCACGATACATTGCACGATTTGCGGGCAACAGCGCCTTTTTCTTTGTTCATGCAGGCCACATAAATGCGCCTTGATTTCCGCCCTTTCTTCCTCAATTCGATAAGCATTTTCGGACAAGCCTCGGCACAGGCGCCGCAGCTGGTGCATTTTTCTTCGTCCACCTCGGGCAAACGTGTTACGGGATTGATGTGTATGGCATCGAAAATGCAGACATGGCTGCAATCGCCCAATCCCAGGCAGCCATAACTGCAACCGGTATCGCCGCCATATAGCGCCGAAGCCACCGCACACGAGGGCGCTCCATCGTACTGATTGGTTTGTTGGCGGTTACTGCACGACCCATTACAGCGCACAACAGCGATGGTGGGGTCGGTTTTTTCTACCGATAAGCCCAGTATTCCGGCAATTTTTTCCATCACAGCCACACCACCTACGGGGCAATTCAGCCCGCTCAGTGAGGACGCATTTACACAGGCGGAGGCGAAACCGCCACACCCTGCATAACCACAACCGCCACAATTGGCAGCCGGTAAAGCATCCTGAACTTCGGCAATAAGGGGATTTTCTTTCACTTCAAACTTTTTTGATGCCACATACAATATAATCGCCCCCAAAGCTCCTGTTACCGAAAGCGATAGGATGGCTACTAATACAATATCCATATTCGACCTGTTTTAATTGTCAATTTCTTTTTTTGTCAGCGTAAATACAAATTTTCGCTTGAACTTATTTTTACATATATATAGTATCCCCAAATAGAACGCCAATACGCCTACCGAACATATGGCAGCAATAGTATCGGATTTGGAGAGATGCATTGCCACAAACAGTGTGATAATTATTAAAAGAAGAGGAATCACGAAAGCATAAAACACCGCCGACAGCCCCATTGCCTGAGAACACTCTACCGAAACACGATCTCCTTCGTTCAGCTTTTCGGAGACATTGCTTACCTCTATAATTTTCTCTTTTTTGTCCGATGCGTTGCAAATACCCTTCGCATGACACCCGCTACATGCCGATGTCTGCACGATGCTAACGAATACAGTATCAGCGACAATCTTCGAAATGACGCCCTCATGTGATAGTTTTTCAGTATTTTGCAACATATAGATTACAATTTTCGCTGCAAATATAAACTAAAATGTAAAAACCAGCCCTATTTTTACTGTCATATTCTTTTTTTTTAAGATATGGGGAGGGATGACTAATGTGCCGATGAAAATAATGTTTTAAAATGAAACTGGCAGGGGGCGTATGGCATACGCCCCCTGCCGCGAACGGGGGCGATGAATGGTGGCAATGAACATGCAATTTACACCTACCCAAATGCGGGCATATTCGATACGCCCCTACGACAAATACAGACGTGGCGCGCCACGTCTCTACTGGGGTTCTGCAATGCATGGGGGATTGCGGGTCAAGCCCGCAATGACAAGAATAATTATTCACATTGGCACATTAGTCCCATTAGTCTATTTCTTCACAAAATACCCTTCAAAGCCTTCGGTGTAGGTGGTGGCAATGCTTCCATCTTCGTCCGTATAAATCAAAAACACATCCAGATTCTGCTCTTTGGCAATTCGGCGCATTTCGGCGATGGAGGTCAGCATAAATGTGGTGGCGTAGGCATCGGCAGTCATGCAATCGTTGGCGATGACGGATGCGCTAAGGATATTTCCGGCTGACGGATAGCCTGTTTTTGGGTCGATGGTGTGGGCTTGTTTTTTGCCGTCTTTTATATAAAAATTCCGGTAGTTGCCCGAGGTGGCAATGGCCTTGTCGCATAGTTGGACGATGGTTTGCAACTCGCGGTGATCGGGTATTTTTTCGTCTATGGGCTTGTCGATTCCGATGTGCCAGCACTCGCCGTGCGGATTCAGGCCTTTCGCCCTTATTTCGCCGCCAATTTCACACATATAATTCTCAATGCCCAGCGAATCGAATAAACGCGCGATTATATCCACCGAAAAACCCTTGGCAATGGCAGAGGTATTTATCTGTACGCGCGGGTCGGATTTGATGATCTTTCTGTTCTCAATGCGGATTTTATCGTATCCGACAAATTCTTTGAGGCTATCTATCTGTTGAGGACCGACATTGTCCATATTTTTGAATCCGAATCCCCAGGCATTTATCAATGGAGAGCATGTGATGTCGAAAAGGCCGCCCGAAACAACCGAAACCTCCTGTGCTTTGGTAAAAACCTCGACAAAGAGCGAATCAAATTCGGTCTCCTCATTGTTATTGACCTTGGATATAATGGAAGTTGGTTTGAAGGGATTGAGCGAGTCGTCGAACCGCGCCAGTTCTTTCCCTATTTCATTACTCAGCGAATGTTGATAGCTATACTTTATATTATAATAGGTATGGAAAATTTCGCCACTATCTTCTTGGCAGGTGTTTTTTTTCTCGTTGCAGGATGTAAACACGATTGAGGAAAAGGAAAGAAGGTATATCAGATGTTTCATTTGTAGGAATTAATTGTTTCTGCAAAATAAATAAAAATAATCACACAAATGTTGTTTAAACAAGAAAAATTGATTATCTTTGTTGTTCCCGCCAAAAACGGGGTTGGTTAAGAGAAGCCAAATTTCACTCAACTTAGTGGCAATTCCAGATTTTATTACCTGATTGTTTTTGCGAATTCTGTGTGAATTTGTTGGCAAAACGGAATGAAATGTAGAGTAAATCAAATTTTTTTTCTGGTTTTTATTTTTTCTAACAATCTAATAATTAATAAGATAATTGTTGAGTTGAAAAAACATTATAAAAAACTCTCAAAATAATTTGGAAAGGGCGAATAAGTGCATTACTTTTGCATCCGCTTTGGTCGAATATCGGCCTTTAAGCGTTAAAAGAAGAGATCTTTGAAAGGTTTAAGATAAAAGGCAATTT